>NZ_JBSIUQ010000004.1:0-131453 GCF_053654695.1 Helicobacter sp. 23-1044 | reverse complement strand
CACTTACAAACTAAACATTCGACACGGCATCGCAAAAAATAACGCAGGGCAAGTCATCCCCGCAATGCCAAACTTCTTGCTATATAACGCCTATTGGAATGAAAGCGTGCGGTGGAACACAAGCGCATTTATCTACATAAAAGGCGAAGCACAAGATGAAAATCGAAACTATGGCATAGACACCGGCGGAGCGAAGAATACGAGAAGTGGAGGAAGAACAGGGAAGTATTAAAGTTTGCGGTGGAGCAATTTGTTCTGGGGTAATCATTTGCGTTGTTTTTATACAAAACTTCGCTCAATGAACCCCCAAGTTCTATTTCGCTTGTTTCGCATAAAAACAACGCAAAGCACTACCGCCATTACTTCGATTGTTGCTTCACTTTGTTCGCAAAACAAGGCAAAGCCGAAGTTTCTTTATCCAATCCTACGGATTGTGATTCGTTGCACGAATCAAATTTTATTTTTTGTCATTTTGAGCGAAGCGAAAAATCTCAAAATCTCAAAATAATTCGTCATTGCGAGACTTGCCAAAGGCAAGTCGTGGCAATCCATTTTTAAATTTATACTGCTTTGGCAAATCAAAATTTATTTTACAACAACAAAATATCGCAGAATCTCATCAAAAAAACGCAGAATCTATTCGCAGAATCTCGTGCGAAAACGCAGAATCTATGTTTTTTGTGTAAGATTCTGCGATTTATATAAAATTTAGGCAATTTCGCAGAATCTTATGTAAATTTCAAAATTTTTTGCTAGAATTTCGGCTTTTTATCTTATAAAATATTTAATCTTACAAAAAAGGTGGTGATGAGAGTATGCCCGGCATTAAGATTAGGGAAAATGAGAGCTTTGATGAGGCTTACAGACGCTTTAAAAAACAAGCTGATAGAAATTTGGTCGTTACGGAATCTCGTGCGCGCAGGTTTTTTGAGAGCCAAACTGAAAAGCGCAAAAAGCAAAAAATAAGCGCGAAAAAGAAAATGTTGAAGCGATTGTATGTGTTGCGTAGATATGAATCAAAGTTGTGATTCGTGCGTAATATAGGCGATTTTGGCGTAGAATTTTCATTAGATTCGGCACTAAAATCTAAAAAATGGAGTTTGTGATGAAATTTAGCGGTAAAAATGTATTGGTTACGGGCGCATCTCGTGGCATTGGCTTAGGCGTTGCAAAAGTTTTGGCTAGTTATAATCTCAAAGTGTGGATAAATTATCGAAGCGATGAAAATCCTGCACTGCGCTTAAAAGATGAGATTGAAAAAGATGGTGGCAATGCGGCTGTGATTAAATTTAATGCGGACAATGAAAATGAAGTCATTGACGCATTTAAGGTGATTGCAGATTGCGATGGTAGTATCGATTATCTTGTCAATAACGCGGGGATTACAAATGACAAACTTGCCTTGCGAATGAAAGTGGAGGATTTTATGAGTGTGATTGATTCAAATCTCAAATCCGCTTTTATTTGCTCACGCGAGGCACTAAAAGCGATGAGCAAAAATCGCTTTGGTAGCGTGGTAAATATCGCCTCAATCATCGGTGAGCGGGGCAACGCAGGGCAAAGCAATTATGCGGCAAGCAAGGGCGGAATGATTGCGATGAGTAAGTCATTTGCCTATGAGGGTGCGCCTCGCAATGTGCGATTTAACGCTATCACGCCGGGATTTGTGGATACAAGTATGACAGAGGGACTAAAAGATGAGATAAAAGAATCTTATCTCAAAAATATCCCTTTGGGGCGATTCGCAAATGTCGATGAAATAGCGCAAGTCGTGGCATTTTTGCTAAGTGATAGTGCTAGTTATATCACAGGCGAGGTTATAAAAGTCAATGGCGGTTTATATATGTAGCAAAATTTAAGATTTTGTGCTACAATTTCAAGTTAAATTTAAAAACAAGGAGTAAAAAATGGCGATTTTTGATGATGTAAAAGCGGTTATCGTGGAGCAATTAAGCGTAAATGCGGACGAAGTGAAACTCGAATCTAAATTCGTAGATGATTTGGGCGCGGATTCGCTTGATGTGGTAGAGCTTGTTATGGAGTTAGAAAGCAAGTTTGATGTGGAGATTCCCGATGAGGAAGCAGAAAAAATATCCACGGTAAAAGATGTCGTGGATTACATTGAAGCCCACAAAAAATAATTGCAAAAATAACGCATATTTGGAGACGCGAATGCAAAGAGTTGTTGTAACGGGCATAGGAATGATAAATTCCTTAGGGCTAAATAGAGATTCGGCTTTTAATGCTATTGTCGAAGGCAAATGCGGGATAAAACAAATCACTTCATTTGATGTGAGCGAAATGCCCGTCAAAATCGCTGGAGAGATAGTAGGTTTTGACCCTGCGTCTGTGATGGATGCTAGGGAAATCAAAAAGGCGGATAGATTCATACAACTTGCTTTGCAGTCTTCAAAAGAAGCTATGGAAGATTCGGGCATTTTGGAGTGCAAGGATATTGACTATGAGCGATTTGGCACAGCGTCAGGCTCTGGCATTGGCGGTTTAGGCAATATCGAAAAAAATTCCATAGCTTGTTTTGAAAAGGGAGCTAGGCGGATAAATCCGTTTTTTATCCCTAGTTCGCTTGTAAATATGCTAGGTGGATTCGTATCAATCGAATATGGGCTAAAAGGTCCCACTTTGGCAAGTGTAACGGCGTGTGCTGCGGGGAATCACGCGATTATCGAAGCATATAAGACTATTGTGCTAGGTGGCGCGGATAGAATGCTTGCAATCGGCGCAGAATCTGCCATCTGCCCTGTGGGAATCGGCGGATTTGCGTCAATGAAAGCATTAAGCACTCGCAACGATGAGCCTAAAATTGCCTCCCGCCCGTTTGACAATGACAGAGATGGCTTTGTGATGGGCGAGGGCGCGGCAAGTTTGCTACTTGAATCTTATGATTTGGCTAAAAAACGCGGTGCAAAAATCTATGCTGAACTCATCGGCTTTGGCGAGAGTGGCGATGCAAATCATATCACAACTCCCGCGCCAAACGGCGAAGGCGCATTTCGCGCAATGAAAGCCGCCCTTGCTATGGCAAATACGAAGGTGGATTATATCAACGCACACGGCACTAGCACGAAGTATAATGATTTATACGAAACCATTGCGATTAAAAATGTCTTTGGTGGCAAGGACAATGTCCCACCCATCAGCTCTACAAAAGGGCAAATCGGGCATTGTTTAGGCGCGGCTGGTGCTTTGGAGGCGACAATTAGCATTCTATCAATGAAGCATTCTGTTTTGCCCCCTACGATAAATCAAATCACAAAAGACCCTGAATGCGATTTGGACTATATCCCAAACACCGCGCGGGACGCAAAAGTCGAATGCGTGATGAGTAATTCATTTGGCTTTGGCGGGACAAACGCCGTTGTGATTTTCAAAAAAGTATAGATTCTAGCGCAATAAGTGCGAGATTCGACTAAATGGAGCGTTCATTATGCTTACTTATTTAGATTTCGAGCAAAAGCTAAAAAATATCCAAGATGACATCGAATCTGCCGTATTTCGTGGCGATATTCACGCACAAGAGATTTTAAGCAAAGAGTTAGAAAAAGAAGTTAGCAAGGTTTATGCCAATCTCACGGACTATCAAAAACTGCAACTTGCCCGCCACCCCGATAGACCTTATTCGATGGATTATATTGAGCTGATTTTGAGCGATGCTTACGAGATTCACGGCGATAGACATTATAAAGATGATTTGGCGATTGTGAGTTTTATCGGCAAAATGGATGGACAAAGCGTGATGATAATCGCAGAGGAAAAGGGCAGAGGGACAAAAAATAAAATCGCACGAAATTTTGGTATGCCAAACCCCGAAGGTTATAGAAAGGCACTGCGCGTAGCAAAAATCGCTGAAAAATTTAGTCTCCCCATTTTAATGCTAGTAGATACCGCAGGGGCATATCCGGGCGTGGGCGCAGAAGAACGCGGACAAAGCGAGGCGATTGCCAAAAATCTGCAAGAATTTAGCGCGTTAAAAACGCCTACCGTTGCCGTAGTTATCGGCGAGGGCGGGAGCGGAGGCGCACTTGCCATAAGCGTGGCTGATAGATTAGCGATGATGGAATACTCCGTATTTAGCGTGATTTCGCCTGAGGGTTGTTCGGCGATTTTGTGGAATGATTCGCTAAAAGTCGAAAACGCAACCAAATCGCTAAAAATTATCCCTGAATATTTGCACGATATGAAGCTAATCGATGATGTCATAAAAGAGCCATCTGTGGGCGCACACAGGGACAAAATGGGCGCAGCAGAAGCTATCAAAAGCTATTTTTTAAATGCAGTAAAAGAGATAAAAAAAGATAAAGATTACCTCTCCAAGCGGTTTGATAAGATTATGGCGTATGGCGTCTTTGCGGAATAAATGTTTTAAAATGGCGAAAATGGCGTAGATTCTGCGGATTTTGCGAGTGAGAGATTCTGTGGATTTTTGCGAGATTCTGCGAAATAAATGAAAAACGCAGAATCTAAAATAATTTTACCCACCCCCTAACCCCCTCCGCAAGGGAGGGGGAAGTTGAAAAAAATATCCTCCGCAAGGTGGAGGAAATATTAAGATTCTGCGATTTTTGTGTAATTTATAAAATCTAGATTGCCACGAATTGCATTCGCAATTCTCGCAATGACGGAAAAATAACACAGATTCTGCGTTGCAAATTCTCGCAATGACTGATTATTTTAGATTCTGCGTTTCGCGCGAATTTGCATAAAAAAACGCAGAATCTTTTGAATTTTCAAAACAAACAACAAAAATTCGCAGAATCTAGATTGCCACGAATTGCATTCGCAATTCTCGCAATGACGGATTATTTTAGATTCTGTGATTTTCGTGCGAGATTCTGCGATTTTTCGTGTAATTTATAAAATTTAGATTGCCACGAATTGCATTCGCAATTCTCGCAATGACGGAGATTTTTCGCTCGTTTCACTCGCTCAAAATGACAAGCAAAGCAAACACGCTAGATTCTGCGATTTCGTGCGAGTTTCTGCGAAATAAATGAAAAACGCAGAATCTAAAATAATTTTTACCACCCCCTAGCCCCCTCCGCAAGGGAGGGGGAAGTTGAAAAAATTTCCTCTTTAAGGGAAGGGAAATAAATGCAGATTCTGCGATTTTTTTGTGTGAGATTCTGCGATTTTCGTGCAAGATTCTGCGAAATAAATAAAAAAACGCAGAATCTAGATTGCCACGAATTGCGTTTGCAATTCTCGCAATGACGGAAAAACAACACAGATTCTGCGATTTTCGTGCAAGATTCTGCGAAATAAATAAAAACACAGAATCTTACAAAAAAATCCACAGAATCTAGATTGCCACGAATTGCATTCGCAATTCTCGCAATGACGGATTTTCTAATCCCTTTCGACAAAATTTAACCCCACATTTGGCGTTATAATCATACTTTTACTGCCATTTGATGAATGCAAAATAGTCGTGTTATGCAACCTTGCGTAATATTTCATTAGCATCATTTGCAAAATCGGCTCGATACTTGGGGCAAACCACGCATTATTGCTGATTAGCACCATAAAGCGGGGATTTTCGCTGTATGCCTCCCTTTTTGTCCCTTCATAGCAAATCGCACTGCGAAAGTCCAAAATCGCCGTCTTTGCGTCATTTAGCGTAGTTTGACTTTGCTTTAAGTTGTGCGAAATGCCCGTGATTTTGCTAAAAATTGAAGCGATAAATTTTGGCAGGGGCAAATACTCGCCAAATGGCGCAAGAAAAGTCTTATTTTTCACCTCCAATGCGCCATTTTCAAAAATATAAGTGCTATTAAACGCCCCGCCATAGCCATCCACCCACCAAGAGCCCGTGATTATGGTGATTTGGCGACTTTTTTCACGCAGATTTTGCACTATGTTTTCAAATAAATTTAGCGCAAATGGGAAGGCAGTCTCTGGCAAAATTATCATTTTATCCCCGCGCGTAATCGCTTCATCAATTAGCCCAAAGTTTCGCTCCACAATGACTTGCCGCTCTTCGCTCCACTTTATTTGCTGATTTACATTCATTTGTGTGATGGCGATTTTGGGCGGGATTTGCACTTCAAAATGCGAAAAATCAACAGCGAAAATTAGCAAAATTAGCGCAAATATCGCGAATCTAATATTGCGCTTTTTAGATTCGCGCTCGTTGTTTTTGATAGATTCGCGCATTTTGTGTAAAAAATGCAAACAAATCGCCACACAAACCAAAATAAAAATAAAAGAAATTTTCTTAACGCTAAAAATACTAAATGAAAATAACGCCTCCACCACAAGCCAATCAAACCCAAAAATAGGGATATATCCAATGATTGAGAGCGAAATAATGCGCCAAATTTTATTATTAAAAAATAAAAGAAAATAAAACACAACGCCATAAATTATGCCAATTAAAATCAGCGCAGGCGGGATAAAGTGCGTAATGCTCGAATACGAGTGCGTAAAGCTCATCACCATCCAATAAAACCACAAAATCCCCACAAAAAAGCCAAAAAAGAAGCGATATTTTTTATCGATTTGAATCGCCGAAGCCACCGCAAGTAGCGCGAAAATCGCATTTATGTATGGCAAATACGCACTAATTTGGCGGGTATTTTCATCGATACTCAAATAAGTGAAAATATTTAGATAAATCGGTAGCGAAAAAATTAGCGCGTAGAGTAGGGCAATCGCAGAATCTAGCGACTTTTTTTTCATAAAATCCTTAAATCTTGCAAATTTTGATTTTTTTGCAATTTTTTGCTTTTTTGCAATTTTTTGATTTTTGGGGCTTGAATCTTTGGATTTTTTGGTAGAATCTCGTCTTTTAAAGTTTATAAGCATTTTAAACGCCATATTTATCCTTTTTGTGATAGAATAGGGCGAAATTTTATCTAAAAATTCAAGGGTTTCAAGCGTGTATTTTGACATAATTATTATTTTGATGGTTGTGATTTTGGCGTTAAAGGGGCTTTTTACGGGGCTAGTGCGCGAATTATGTAGCGTTTTTGGCATAATCGGGGGCGTTTTACTTGCTTCGCGCTTTAATGTTGCGCTAGGTGGCGCACTAAATTCGCTTCTCAAAATCGAAAGCCCCACCCTTGTAAATCTCATAGGATTCGTGGCGATTTTGGGTGTGCTGTGGATTTTGGCGTTGGTTTTGGCGGAGATTTTGGTGCGCTTTGTGCGATTTATCAAACTTGGAGTGGCGGATAAAATCGGTGGCGTGGGCGTTGCGGGGATTAAAGTTTTTTTAATTCTATCCATTATATTTTTTACATTTTCAAAAATCAACTTTTTGTCAAATTGGACGCTGAAACTGCGCGATTCAAGTGCTTTGTATCCTGTGATGATAAAAATCGGCGATTTTATTGTGAAAACAGATTTTGCCACTGAAATGCGTGAAAATCTCACAGAGCAGGGCAAAAATGCTGTGAATGAGATTATGAATAGCGTAGATTCTGCGAATCGGACTGCGAATCAAAGCACAGATTCTGCGAATCGCACAAATCCCAAAAAGGACTAATTTTGTTTTCAAATATTTATATCAAAGGACGCATTGAAAAAGCGGATTTGCTCCGTGAAATAGGCAAAAATCCATATAGCAATGACGCGCACAAAGATTTATCAAACGCAGAATTTATCGCAAAATACGAAGCAACCGCGCTTGATTCTGAGGGTGCGGCAAATGATTCGGCTACCCACGCAATCAATGATTTTGTCGCTGGGCGCGTGAAATTAGTGCGCCTTATGGGAAAAGCGGCGTTTATTGACATTGAAGATGAAAGCGGGATTTTGCAGATTTATATTAGCAAAAATGATTTGGGCGATGAGTTTGCAACGCTCAAAAAATGCCTTGAAGTAGGCGATATTATCCGCGTTAGTGGCTATCCTTTTAAGACACGCACCAATCAATTAACGCTCCACGCGAAATCTTTTGAGATTCTAACCAAAGCGATTATCCCACTGCCCGAGAAATTTCACGGGCTTACAGACATTGAGCTTCGCTATCGTCAAAGGTATTTGGATTTGATAGTAAATAGCGATGTGCGGGATACTTTTAGACGCAGAAGTGAGATTATCGCCCTTGTAAGGGAGTTTTTTAAAGAAAAAGGATTTTTAGAGGTTGAGACGCCAATGCTTCACCCAATACCCGGTGGCGCGAATGCAAAGCCATTTATCACGCACCACAACGCGCTAAATGTCGAGCGATATTTGCGAATCGCACCTGAGCTTTATCTAAAACGGCTCATTGTGGGCGGTTTTGAGGCTGTTTTTGAGATGAATCGCAACTTTCGCAACGAGGGAATGGACCACAGCCACAACCCCGAATTTACGATGATTGAGTTTTATTGGGCGTATCATAATTACAAAGATTTGATTGCGCTGACAAAAGAATTTTTTGCGTTTTTGCTTGATTCGCTAAATTTGGGGCGAATCATCGAGTGGGATTCGCAGACAATCGATTTTAATAAATTTAGTGAGATTCGCTATAAAGATTCGCTTTGTGAAATAGGGCAGATTCCCCGTGAGATAGTCGAATCGCACGATAAATTAGAAGCATTTTTAAAAAATGCACAAATCGAAGTGCCCAAAGGTTCAAATTGGAATTCGTTGAATTACGGCAAACTTTTGGCGTTGGCGTTTGATAATTTTGTCGAATCAAAGCTCATGAATCCTACTTTTATCACGGATTTTCCTATCGAGATTAGCCCACTTGCAAGGCGAAGCGATGAAAATCCGCAGATTGCCGAGCGATTTGAGCTTTTTATCGGTGGCAAGGAAATTTCAAATGGTTTTAGTGAGCTAAACGACCCGCTAGACCAAATGGAGCGATTTAAGGCGCAGGTGGCGGAAAAAGAAAAGGGCGATGAGGAAGCGCAGTATATGGACGAGGATTTTGTGTGGGCGTTGGGCTATGGAATGCCACCCACTGCGGGGGAAGGCATAGGAATCGATAGGCTTGTAATGCTACTAACAAATCAAAAAACCATAAAAGATGTGCTATTATTCCCCGCAATGAAGCCTATAAAGCAAAATTTTAGCGTGGATTCTGCGGTGCAAAACGCAGAATCTGCCCTAGATTCTGCGAATAATCAAAACGAAAGGACAAAAAAATGACATATTTAGAAAATGCGGATAAAGAAATCTATGATTTGATAGAGAGCGAGTGGGGGCGACAAGAGAGCCATTTAGAGATGATTGCAAGTGAAAATTTCACATTTCCCGCAGTTATCGAGGCATTAGGCAGTGTGCTGACAAACAAATACGCAGAGGGCTACCCAAATAAGCGATATTACGGCGGGTGCGAGTTTGTCGATGGCGTGGAAACTATTGCCATTGAGCGCGCAAAAAAGCTCTTTGGCTGTGAATTTGCCAATGTTCAGCCACATTCAGGCTCACAAGCAAATGCCGCCGTTTATGCCGCGCTTTTGCAACCATACAATAAAATTTTAGGAATGAGCCTAAATCACGGCGGACACCTCACACAC
This sequence comes from Helicobacter sp. 23-1044, assembly GCF_053654695.1. NCBI lineage: Bacteria > Pseudomonadati > Campylobacterota > Epsilonproteobacteria > Campylobacterales > Helicobacteraceae > Helicobacter > Helicobacter sp. 23-1044. The sequence goes on along the minus strand of NZ_JBSIUQ010000004.1, from coordinate 121,983 downwards.
GGCGCAAAAGTTAGCCAAAGTGGCAAAACTTATCAAAGTTTTTTTTATGGCGTGGAAATGGACGGGCGAATCAATTATGACAAACTTGCAGAAATCGCGCAGATTGTGAAGCCAAATATCATTGTGTGCGGATTTTCGGCATATACGCGGGAGCTAGATTTTGCGCGATTTAGAGAGATTGCCGATAGCGTGGGAGCGATACTTTTTGGTGATATTGCGCACATTGCGGGGCTTGTCGTAGGTGGTGAATATCCAAATCCTTTTCCGCATTGTCATATCGTTACCACAACCACGCACAAAACCTTGCGTGGTCCGCGTGGTGGCGTGATTTTGACAAATGATGAAGAGATTGCAACCAAAATCAACAAAGCCGTTTTCCCCGCTACGCAGGGCGGTCCGCTGATGAATGTCATCGCTGCAAAAGCTGTGGGATTCAAAGAAAACTTAAAGCTTGAGTGGAAAATCCACGCAAAGCAAGTCCGCGCAAATGCAAGAATCTTGGGCGAAGTTTTTGTGAAAAGAGGACACGATATTGTAAGCGGTGGGACGGATAATCACTTGGTGCTAATGAGTTTTATTACCAAAGATTTTAGCGGAAAAGTCGCAGAGGACGCGCTTGGGCGCGCAGGAATTACGGTAAATAAAAATATGGTGCCCGGCGATAAACGCAAAGCGATGGAGACAAGCGGACTGCGAATCGGCTCTCCCGCACTTACTTCGCGCGGTATGAAAGAAGGCGAATTTGAATTTATCGCAAATAAGATTTGTGATATTTTAGATGACATTAAAAATATCTCTTTGCAAGATAAGATTCGCGCTGAAATCGCGGAGTTTAGCAAGGATTTTAAGATTTATGAAAAGGCGATTTTTTAGGCGATGACAATTTTAGACTTAAAGCTAATCAAGCTAAACACAAGCCATTATTACTCGTATGATGGCTCGTTGCAAGATAAGATTCTGCATCAAAATAAGATATTTTTTAATAAATTTGTGATTCACAACGCGCTTTTAACCGCAGATATTATCAAGCGACATTGGAATAAAGAAATTGTCGTGGCGCATAGCTTGATTCGCAATAAAAAAGTCGAAAATATCGTAATTGATTATAATGGCACGGATGATGTGGGATTTTACCATAAGGCACAATTATTGCTTAGGAAAGAAGGATTCTTGAATTGGACGGCGTATCGCTCCAAGACAAGAGGACATTTGCATATTTATGTGCATAAGGGGCATACTGATTTAACAGAGGCGATTTTGCTAGCAAAGACTTTAAGTTTGAGATTAGAGGCGGTGGCTCCGAAGCAATGGCGGATTTTCCCGACAAATGAAGTTCCGCTAGGCTTCAACATTTTGGCACTGCCCTATGAAGTGTATGCAAAAGAGCGCGGTTCATTTTGGTCGAAGCATTTGTAGATTTATTTTTAAGGAGAAAGTATGGAAAAACGAGAATTTGATGACATTATGCTAGGAGGTGATGATATGCGGGGGAAGGATTCAAAAAAAATGCTATTGCTAATTATCGCAATAGTGGTGCTTGTGCTTGCAATCGCAATCATTATGGTAATGATGAGTAATAAAGGTAGTGAGACTATTGTAGTTGATAATCAACCGCAAGCACCCATAGAAGTGCCCGGTGGCGATTTTAGTCCTATGCCGATTGATAATAGCACTGATATTAGCGGAGATAGGTTTGATGAGATTGTGAGGGATATTAAAAACAACACCGAGCCGGAGAGTATGGAGCAAATGCCAAGTGCGCCAATTCGAGTAGAGACGCCAAAGGCGACTATTCCGCCAAAAGCACCAAGTGCCACCACGCCAAAAGTTGTGGTTTCCACCGCTCCACGCCGAACGACAAATCGCCTAAATAACGGCGACATTGCGGAGAATGGATATTATTTGCAAGTGGGCGCATTTAGCAAGACGCCAAACCGCGCATTTTTGGATAGTCTAAATAATTATAGTTACAGAATCCAAGAGATTATGATAAATTCAAATGTCATCACGCGCTATTTGGTAGGACCATATAAGAGCAGGGAGGATGCGCAAAGGGACTATGAGCGCGTAAGTAGAGATATCGCTACGAAACCTGTATATTTGCTAGTGCAGTGATGAAGCGCAGAATCTAGCGTATTTTCTTTCGTAGATTCTGCGATTTGGCGCAGAATTTGGCGCGTTTGCGTCAAAATAGATTCTGCGAGATTTGTGATTTTTCTTTGTAGATTCTGCGAATTTTGTGAGATTTTTGCAGATTCTACTCGCAGAATCTAGTGTATTTTTTTGCGGATTCTGCGAGATTTTAAATAAAAATAGGGGTTAAATATGGTTAATTACTACAAGCATTTGTCTGTGGCACATAAGATTATTTTTGTATTTGCGTGCATTGTGTTTTTGATTATTTTGTCATTTGCGCTCATTGTGAATTCCGCTAGTAAATCTATGCTAGATAAGGAATCGAATGTCACACTGACAAACACCGTCTCTCGCTACAAAAACTTTGTCGATGGGGCGAATATCTCCATTTACTCGTCGCTAAAAGTAGCGCAGAATCTCGCCGAACGCTCCATCATCGATGGGCGAACCATCACGGATATGAATCTTATCATCCGCATTATTGAGTCTGCGACTGATAATCGCTTTGTCAATTTTGGATTTATGGTGATAAATCCGCGCTTTGCGCCAATCGTGCAAAATACGCAGATGAGTCACCATCAGCAAGATGGTAGCATTGCCTTTGGCGTGGCAAATACGCAAAATGGCACGAAAACTTTTAGTGTAAATAAAGGCACTCTATCGCAAATCACAGCATTGCAAAGTGCCCTTAAAAGCGGGAAAATCGAAGTCGATGCCCCTAAAAATATCAATATTAACGGCACGCAATATTATGCCTATAACTTCGCCTTGCCTATTTTAAATCCGCAAAAGCAGATTGTCGCGGTTATCGCGCTCTCTGTGAATTTGGAGCGGTTAGAAGGGATGCTTGGCGACCCAAGTTTGATGGTGTATGAAAATGACCAGCGATTTGTTTTGATGGATGGCAAAGTCATCGCAAATAGTCTCTCAAAGGACTCGCGCGGGAAAATATTGACAGAAATTAACAGCACAAATTTCGCTAAAAATGTCCTCCAAAATCACAAAAATAACGCAACAAATATTTTTGAATACAAAAACGAGTTAGGATATCACGGGAAAGTGGCATTGCATAGTTTTGAGGTGTTCCCAAATACGGGTAAATATTGGACACTCGCGCTTTTTGCGCCCGATAAAAGCATTTACGCGCCGATGAGTTTTCTGCATACCACCACGCCAATTCTTATGATTGTTAGCATTTTGATTTTGATTGTCTCAACTACATTTTACATTCGATATGCCGTCTCACGCAGAATCCAAAAGATTTCAACCACGCTTTTTGGATTTTTTGACTATATTGACCACAGCACTAAAAATCTCCCGCCACCGCTTCACATTGTCGCAGAGGACGAGCTTGGCAAAATGGGACTTGCGATAAATGACAGCATCGAGAAAATCAAAAAGTCCCTTGATATGGATGCAAATTTGGTAAAAGAGAGTTTGAGTGTCATCGAGCGGGCGAAAAATGGCTATATTGATAAGCGCATTAGCCGCATTGGGAGTAATCCACAGCTGAATGCTTTGAGAGATTCTGTAAATGAGCTGCTTGACTTAATCAAAACTGCGGTGGGGAATAATCTAAATGAAATCAACCGCGTGTTTGATAGTTTTAGGGCGCTTGATTTTAGCACGGAGGTGGCAAATGCAAGCGGGAAAGTGGAGGTTGTGACAAACATTTTGGGGAATGAAATCCGCAAAATGCTGCAAACTTCATCGGCGTTTGCCCACTCGCTTAGCGCAGAATCTGAGCTTTTGGCAAAAGAAGTGCAGAATCTTAAAAAATTAACAAATTCACAGGCAAGCTCGCTTAACCAAACTTCAAACGACATAAAGCAAATCACGCATTCAATGCAGGATGTAAGCTCCCGCACGGGCGAAGTTATCACGCAAAGCGAGGATATTAAAAATGTCATTAGCATAATTCGCGATATCGCCGACCAAACGAACCTACTTGCGCTAAATGCGGCGATTGAGGCGGCGCGCGCAGGCGAGCACGGGCGCGGATTTGCCGTTGTCGCCGATGAGGTGCGGAAGCTAGCGGAGCGAACGCAGAAAAGTTTGAGCGAGATTGAGGCGAATATCAATATTTTGGTGCAGAGCATAAATGATATGGGCGAGCAAATCAAAACACAGGCAAACAGCGTCCTGCAAATAAATGAAGTAGTCGGCAATATCGAAAATGCCACCAAGCAAAATGTAATAGTCGCAAATAATTCATCAGAAATCAGCACAAAGGTAAGCGACATCGCCAAAGAAATCTTGCTAGATACGGATAGAAAGAAGTTTTAGGTGATTTTAGATTCTGCGTTTTTCGCAGAAACTACCCCACTTTGTCATTGCGAGAAGTCGCACTTTGTGCGACTTCGTGGCAATCCACAATTAAATCAAATTTGTGCGAAGCACCCAAAACTCGCCCGCTTCGTGGTGCAAAAAATCGGGAGCAAGGTGCAAGTCAGTGCAACCGCCCTTTTGCGAGAATAAACAAACGAATGTAATCCAAAAAATGGCGAAAATATTGCAGATACTGCTAATTAAATAAAAAACGCAGAATCTTGCACGAAAACGCAGAATCTAACAATGGATTGCCACGATTTTGCTACGCAAAATCTCGCAATGACTAAAAATAAACGCAGAATCTATAAAATTTGCAGAATCTACAATAGAGATTCTGCACCCACTCTGTTTGCCTAAAAATACAACACAAAGGCAGATTCTGCGCTAGATTTTTAAGATTTTATATTATTTTGCAATTTATTATAAGAAACATTATTATGATTTTATTGCTAGATTCTGCGATTTATGCGATTTAAAATGAAAATTTTTCAAAAAATTTTCATAATTTAAGAAAAGTTTAAAACAATTTTTTTATAATTGCATTTTCATTTTTACAAAAATGCGTTTTTTGAATTTTGGCTCGATAGCTCAGTTGGTAGAGCAGAGGACTGAAAATCCTCGTGTCGGCAGTTCGATTCTGCCTCGAGCCACCATAACTAAAAGTTTTTTTAGCATCGTTTTAGCCTGCCTAAAACCCTGCGAAGCAATAAACTCTGTATGTTTTTGGTTAAAATGAAATTTCCTTTATATCTCCCACTTTAAAAAACTCCTCATAAACAGCCTTTATGAGGAGGATTCGGTTCTCTTTTATCGCTAAATCTTCCGCATTTATCAGCACAGAATCAAAGAATTTTTCAAGCACGATTTTAAAGTCTAGCAAAGCGATGATTCGCTTTTTATGCGAGGTAAAAGAGAGCTTTTTAAAATCACAAATTGCCTTATATAGCTCTTTTTCGGCGTTTTCAGTGAGTAAATTTTCATTGATTTTTGTAGCCTTTGTATCGCTTAAAATATTTGCTACGCGCTTGAAAAGCACCTTTAATGCGCCTTTGTCAGGGCTTTTGGCTATTAAATTTAGTGCCTTTATTTTGCGGATAAGTTCAAGCAAATCGCTCTCACCTGTCCTAATCACGGCGTTTATAACGGATTGATTCACCCCCAAAACGCCCTCCAATCGCTCATAAAAAAAGCCCTGAATTTTGGCAATGTCGATTTTTGCGTAAGTGGCGGATAATTTTTGGCAAATCGCCCCCAAATCAAAGTGCAAATTAAATTTTTCAATCATCTTTAAAATCCCATTTGCGCCCCTACGCAAGGCAAACGGGTCTTTTGAGCCACTTGGGATTTTATCTAGCGCAAAAAGACATAAAATCGAATCTAACTTATTTGCAATGCCTAAAATCGCGCCACTTACGCTACTAGGCGCATTTAAATACTGCTCTTTTATCGCCTCGCAAATCGCAGAATCTAATCCCGCATTTTTCGCATAATATCCGCCCATAATGCCCTGCAACTCGCCAAATTCGCCTACCATTTCGCTAAGTAAATCATTTTTTGAGATGGCAATCGCCTTTTTGATATGTGCCAGATTCACGGCGTCCAAATCGCCCGAATCTTTCGCGCCAAATTCGCGTGAATCTAAACTCTGTGCGATAATCTCTGCGATTTTTTGCTCTCGCTTAACTTTATCCCACAAACTCCCGCCACCCTTCATAAATTCGATATTTTTTAGGCGCAAATCGCAGCAATCCGCGTTAAAATTTTTGCAATCATTGTGGTAGAAAAATAGCGCATCTTCCAATCTCGCGCTCAAAACCTTTACATTGCCCTGTGCTATGAGTGGGCTTGGATTTGTGCTATTGCAAACCACGATAAATGCGTTGTTTAGCGCACAAAAGTCCTTGCTTTTATAGGTGGCGAAATACTTTTGATTGACTTTCATCGAAGTAACGATGACTTCCTTTGGTAACACCAAAAATCGCTCATCAAACGCGCCTACAAGCGCATTTGGATACTCACAAATCGCAACCACTTCATTTAGCAAATCCGCGTCAATCTCCACAAACAAACCGCAATTTTTAATCTGCTCCAAAATGCGCTTTTTTCGCGCACTTTGCGAATAAATCACCGCATTTTTTTCCAAAAATGCAAAATATTCATTTGCGCTTTTGATTTCTTTTGGCGCGCAATTTCTATGTGGCGAAATTATCGCACTCTGCGTGAATCCATACTTTTTTGCTAAATTTGGCGTTTTCACAAACTCATCGCCAAAAAGCACAAAAATATTGCGAATCGGGCGCACAAAGGCATTCTCCACGCTTCCCCAGCGCATTTTTTTATCAAAGCTCAAACTATCCAAAAAATCATCGATGATATTTTCAAGCAAATTTCTTGTATTTTTGCCATTTTCTTTTTTGGCAAAATAAAGGCATTCTTTGCCGTTTTTTTCTTTGATTTGCACTTCATCAAGTGTAATATTTAGCTTACTTAAAAAGCTCTTTGTAGCGTTTGTAGGCGCATTATTTTGATAGGCGATATTTAGCGGAGGACCAAAGGATTCTATTATTTCATCTCGTTGATTTTGTGGAAAATTTCTTGCATAAAAAATCAATCGTCTTGGCGTGTAAAAAAATGCGATTTTATGCGAATCCGCACTTAAATCGCTGATAGATTTAGGCGAATCTACGCTAGATTTGGCATTTGATTCACGCGAATCCCACGAATCTAATCGATATTTCTTTACCGCTGATTCAAACTTCGACAAAACGCTCCCAAACTCTTTTTTAACCGCGCTGTAAGGCAATTCTTCTGTAAATATTTCGATGAGTAATGACGATGTATTCAAAGTTTTTCCTTTTTTATGTGAAGTTTTGCAAAAAATAAAGTAAAATTCTACCAAAATTAAAAGAATTTTTAGAAGGTTTTTATGCGTTATATTGTGATTATTTTTGCGTTTTTCGCCCTATTGAATGCAAATCCTATGGGAAAATGCGGAAGCGTGTATGATTTTAATGCAAATCAAAAGGAAATCATCGCTTACGCCTACAACTACGGCAAAAAATACGGGCTTGGATACACGCTTGCCGCGATTGCGTGGCACGAATCGTGCGCCGGAGAGTATAGGATGAATTTCGCAGACCCGAGTGCGGGGCTTTATCACGCGCTAATTCCAAATGTCATTCGCCGCTATCAAATGCTAAAAGACAATGGATTTAATCGCAATGTGATTGGCGAAATGCTAATTAGAGACGATGAGTTCGCCTCCAAAGTCGCAATCGATGAGCTTTTATATTGGGATAAAGTGCGAAATGGCAATTGGAAAGATATGATAAAGTCCTATAACAAGGGATTTAGCTGGGAAAAAAGCGCGAGTGCAAATAAATTTGCCGAAAATTATTATCAAAATGTCAAAAAAAAGCGCGAGATTTTGGAGGATTATATCCCAAAATATCTCTCAAATATCAAGCTAAAAGAGCGCAAACCGCTTTTAAGCGACTACACGGTTATCAATAAAGATTCTGCGAACTCCACGCAAGTCGCCGAAATCATCAAAAAGCAAAAAATCGCAGAGAAAATCCGCAGAATCGAAGTCGGACGATTGGCAAATGACAATCCTGACACCATAAAAAAAGCGCGCGAGGCGAAAAAGGCAGTCATTAGCGTGTATAAACCAAATGAAAATGGCGAAATGATACACGAAAAAACAATCACACTAAAACCCACGATGAAAGCAAAATGAAAAAGATTGCGATAAATGGATTTGGGCGCATTGGCAGGGCGTTTTTTCGTGCTGTTTTGAATCGAAATGCGCTGAACGATTTAAAGGACACAAAAAGCGATATAAAAATCTCCCACATTTATGATGTGAAAAATTTTGAGATTTTGGCGTATTTATTAAAGCACGATTCGCTTTTGGGCGAGTTTAAGGGCGACATTGAGTTTAAAAAAAATACGATTTTTTTGAATGGCGATGAAATCAAAATCACAGATGATTTTAGTGGCGCAGATATTGTGGTAGAGTGTAGCGGGGTGCATTTGGATTGCGATTCGCTTCAAAAATATTTGCAAAATGGCGCAAAGCGCGTGATTTTAAGCGCACCGCCAAAGGATAATATGCCGATTTTTATCTATGGTGTGAATTGGGATAAATATCGTGGAGAGGCGATTTTCTCCGCTGCGTCCTGCACTTCAAATGCCATCGCGCCTGTGATTTTTGCGATAAGCAAAAAATACAAGATTTTTGGTGGAAATATTAGCACGATTCACCCTTTTAATAGCGACCAAAATCTGCTTGATAATCCAAATTTTTCGCGTGATTTGCGGCTCTCACGCAACGCCACGCAAAATATTATCCCTACTAGCAGTTCGATTGGGGCAGTTTTAGCGCGAATCTTTGGCGATTTTGGCGAATTTAGGGGCGATGCTTTGAATTTTTATGGCGATTCAATTCGTGTGCCGACTTCGCTTGTGTGTTTTAGCAATGTGGATTTGTTGTTAGATTCTGCGCCAAAAATAGATGAAATTTTGGAGCTAGATTTTAATCCGCAAATTATCGCCTTTGATAGCAAATCTCGCGTATCTAGCGACTTTGTAGGCGATTCACATAGCGCAATCATCGCAAAAGATTTGATTAAAACTAACGGCAAAATATTGCGAATCCCGCTTTGGTTTGACAACGAAAATGGCTATGCAAACCGCTTGTGCGATATTATAAGCGAGATTTAACGCAGAATCTGTGCCTAGATTCTGCGCTCACACTGCTAAATTCGCAGAATCTAGCAAAAATCCGCCTTTAATTATTGACAATCGCACAATGTTTTTAATAAAATTGCGGTTTTGATTTTGCAAAAAATATTTGTCGGGGTGTAGCGCAGTCTGGTTAGCGCACTTGGTTTGGGACCAAGGGGTCGAAGGTTCGAATCCTTTCACCCCGACCATTTCACATTTTTGCAAAATCGCGGTGAGTGTAGTTCAGCTGGTTAGAGCACCAGATTGTGGCTCTGGGGGTCGTGGGTTCGAATCCCATCACTCACCCCACCGACTTTTCACGCGCTCGTAGCTCAACTGGATAGAGCATCAGACTTCGGATCTGAGGGTTATGGGTTCGATTCCTATCGAGCGTACCACTTTTGGGAGTTATTGTGTTTAAAATTTTCTTATTTTGTGTAATATTGATAAGTTCTGCAAGTGCATATGTATCATTTTGTATGCAACCAAGTGAGCCATATTGCGTAGATTCTAAATATACATACGAAGATGAATATCGCTTTAAAAGTTGCAAAAGAGAAGTTGAAAGATATTTGCAAGATTTGGATAAATATGTTGTTTGTGTCGCAAACGAAGCACAAGAACAAGCACAAAAAACCATCAATAAATTTAACTGCTACGCCTCTGGCGAATCATTTTGCTATTAACTCACGCGCTCGTAGCTCAGCTGGATAGAGCAACAGCCTTCTAAGCCGTAGGTCGCAGGTTCGAGTCCTGCCGAGCGTGCCACTTGTGAATAAACTTGTATTTTTTGTAGAATTTAAAGTGTAAAAATCTCACAAAATCACCACTTCGCTTTTTAGCTCTACGCTAAATTTGTCCGTCACGGCGTCTTTGGCGAGATTTGTGAGATTGATTGCGTCTGCAAAACTCCCGCCACCGCAGTTTATCAAAAAGTTTGCGTGAATCTCACTAAATTTTACACCCCCGATTTTTTGTCCTTTAAATCCTGCCATTTCAAGCAATTCTCCCGCGCTTTTTGGCACTTCAAATCCACGCGGGACTTCACGCGGATTTCTAAAAAAACTCCCCGCACTAGCACCTTTTGGCTGATTGCTTCGCATTATTTTGCACTGCGATTCGACTTTTTCATCAAAACCCGATATTTTTTTAAATCGCACCGCGCTAATTGCCCCGCTAATAGCACTTTTGCGATAACTAAATGCGACATTTTCACGCCACACGCCATTTTCGCACACACTATGAATCGCATTTGCCACTTCAAAGGACTTCATTCCCGCATTCATTTTGACAATCCCGCCCATTTTGCCCGGAATCGTCCCTAAAAATTCTAATCCGCCCAAATCCTGCGCCCTAAAATACAAAAATGCCTTCCTAGCGTTGCACCCCGCGCCCACTTCGATACATTCGCCCAAATCACTGATATAATCAAACTCGCTCCCAAGCATAAAAAGCGCGTGATTTTGGGGGCTTAAAAGCATATTATTTGCGCCACCGATGATTGTGTGCGAATCTTGCAATGCCAAAATTTCATCAATATTTTGCGCGATTTTTACAGGGATTTTTGGACCGATTTTTATGGCGGAATATTTGCAAAAATCTATTATTTTTTCAGTCATTTTGATTGCCTAAAATTTGCCAAATACACGCACCTAAAAGGGAAAATTTGGAATCATATTAAACAAAATTCTTGTATAATCAATAATCATATTTAGCATCCACGGCATTGTCAAAATCAGCACCGCAATAATCGCCAAAATCTTTGGTATAAAGGTAAGCGTGGCGTCATTTATTTGCGTGGTGGCTTGAAAAATGCTGATTAGTAGCCCCACGATTAGCCCTGTGAGTAGCAATGGGAGCGATACTAACAGCGTGATTTTGTAGGTTTCGATGGCTAGTGTGATAAATTTTGCTTCCAAAAATGCCCTTTTTGTTGAAAAATAAAATTGCAATCATAACAAAGATTTTATTAAATTCGCAGAATCTAAAAGCAAATTCGCAGAATCTCTTGCGGAATAATGTTTGCTTTTTATATAATATTAAATTTAATTTTGAAAGGATGGGATATGCGTTTATTTGCTGTGATTTTACTAATGTGTCAAATCTGCCTTGCGGCGGGGATAAATTTCGACTTTGAGGATGCGCGGAAAAAGGGCTATACGGATAAAGAGATTTTGGATTATGTAGCGCAAAATCACAATGCCTACGATATCGCCGCGCTTCGTAGTATGAAGCTAAGCGACAAAGAAATCGTGGATTATTTCATCACGAAAGATGCCGTGACTTCGCAGATTATCGAGCTTAAAAGAAACGCGTTCAAAGATAGCGACACTCGCAACAAAGTCTATCCGCAAGAGCTTTCGGCGGATTTGGCGGAGGGGTGCAGGATTTACACGGGCAAAACTCGGGCAAAAAAAGATGGGTGGAGCTATATTGTGAAACTTACCGATTTTGCCCGTGCCACTTATACGAGCGCGTATTTGAGCGAGGCGGACTACTTTGATATCGATAGCGCGCAATCGGTGCATTTAAAGGATATTTGCGGTGTTTGGCTAAATAAGCTTGGCACGAAAGAAGAGATTAGCAGGCTTTACGCGCTCTCTCTTGTGAAAGAAATCAATATTTTGGTAAAACAGAAAAAATCGCTGGTGTTAGAATGAGAATTTTTGTAGCATTATGCTTCGCACTTTTTGCGCTAAACGCAGAATCTAGCGCAGATTCAGCGAATTTATCCGCCGAATCTAGCGCACCAAATCCCGCCGAATCTATCGAAGTTTTAGAAAGCAAACCCCTTGATGATGAGCTAAGTAGTGGCGATGTGCAACGATTTATCCAAGAAGGTTTGGTGGATAAAGAAAATGCGAAAGATTGGGTTAGCAAAAATGACGATGATGATGAAAATGCGCTAGTGAATATCTACAAAAAAATCACAAAAAACGCAGAATCTACCGCAGAATCTAGCGATAAAAACGCCGAATCTACCGACAAAAACGCAGAATCTGACGATGAAATCCCTTCTTTAATAGAAAATGTCTATGGGCATATTGGATTTTTTGGTAAGACGAGCGCGAATCAAAGCGTGGGTGAGCATTTTTTAAATTTCAGCGGTTCGGCGGGATTGCGCTATGATTTTAAAGAAATGGTATTTTTGGATTTGGGCGTGTTTGGATTGGTGGATTTGGTAGGCACACGCAAGATTCGCACTTATGCACTGCCAAATAGCAACTTTGTCCTGCACCGCGCAAATGTGAAATATATCGCAAAAGATGAGTTTCAAAATGAAGTGTTTGACATCACCGCTGGGCGATTTCAAATAAGGCGAGATTGGATTCGCAACTTTGCGCAGGGAGTTAGCGTGAATGCGAATTATGAGTGGTTTAGCGTGTGGATGGATTGGGTAGATGAGATGGCGCGCGCATTTAGGGAGCAAATGAGCGATTTTAATATTTTTAAAACCCGCTATGATGATAGATGGCTCATCGCCACAGGATTGGGCGCAAGTGTCGTGGGCGTGAATGTGGCGCCGTATTATTATTATTTTCATAACAATTTATGGGCGGCAGGTGGCAAGATAAATTATGATATAAATTTCGCGGATAAAAAATGGCAATCCGTTAGCAACGCCCACTTTGCCTACGCGAAAAATAAGCGCGATTTTGACGCTACTTCAAATCATAATGAAAGTCAAATGCTTTGGTTAGAGCAAGTTTTTCGGTGGAGAGGCGAAGATAAAAGGGTTAGCTTTGGCGTGGGGTATGTGCGGATTTTTGGCGGGGCGTTTGAGCTAGCAAATGTCGGCAACTCTTCGCGCTTTGAAGATTATAACACGCAAGGATATGGCATAATTGGCGCAGGTGGCATCGCAAATGGGGGCAATTCTAGCAATATGTTTTTTGCGGAGACGCAGAGCTTTTATGGATTTGTGGGATTTAGGATTGATAATTGGACGATGATGTTTTTAGGGCGCAACTCGCAGGGCAAAAATAGCTATGATTTGCTAAATGATTCTACGATAAATCAGCATCAATACGCACTTGGCGCAAGGTGGCGAATCGTTGAAGGACTTTATTTTGGTGGCGTGGGCGCGTATATGATGGAGAATAAAATCAATAAAAGTTATTTTAAGGGATATTTGGAGTTTAGGATTTGAGATTCAAAGACTAGCGTAAAAATCGCAGAATCTAGCGCAAAAATCGCAGAATCTGTCGCAATTTAGGGGATAAAATGCAATTATTAGAACTTTTACAACGCACAAAAGAGGCGCAAAAAATCATCGCAAATTTAAAAAATACCACGCGAATCGCTGTGCTAGATTCAATGGCAGATGAGATTGTGGCACAAAAAGAGATGATTTTAAAAGCAAATGCAGTGGATTTAAATGGTGCGAAATCTGCGGGGCTACCTGCGCCGATGATTGAGCGACTAAAATTAGATTCGCACGCAATAGATTTAATCGCAAATGCGCTTAAAGACATCGCAAGGCTAAAAAGTCCGCTAGGGCGCGTAATTGAGGGCTGGGTGAATTATAAAGGATTACAGATTCAAAAGGTGAGTGTGCCTATCGGCGTCATTGCGATGATTTATGAATCGCGCCCCAATGTAACAAGCGATTCATTCGCGCTGTGCTTTAAAAGTGGCAATGTTTGTGTGCTGAAAGGTGGCAAAGAGGCGATTAACTCAAACAAAGCCATTGTGGCGATTTTGCAGGGAGTTTTGGAGCGATTTAGTTTGCCAAAAGAGGCGATTTGCTTTGTGGAAAACCGCGAGGCGACAGAAGCGTTGCTAAAATGCGATAAAATTATTGATTTGGTAATCCCGCGCGGTGGGGAAAAACTCATTCGCTTTGTCGCTGAAAATAGCACAATCCCCGTCATCAAGCACGATAAGGGCGTTTGCCATCTTTATATTCATAGCGACAGCGAAGCGCAGTTGGCGATAAAAATCGCCCTAAATGCCAAAATCTCCAAGCCCTCCGCGTGTAATAGCATTGAGTGCATTTTGGTGCATAAGGATTTTGCGCATTTGGCGGAGCTAGTGAGTGCGTTGCAAAAAAATGGCGTGGCGATTCGCGCTGATAAAGATACTGCGAATCGATTCGGGCTTGAAATTGCGCAAGATTCGGACTTTTATAACGAATACAATGATTTGGTTGTAAATCTAAAATGCGTGGATTGCCTTGAGGGCGCGATAGCGCATATCGCCAAATACGGCTCATCGCACTCGGAGACGATTTTGACAAATGATTTGGCAGTGGCGCAAAAATTCGCTGATTGGGTAGATAGCGCGTGTGTGTTTGTGAATAGTAGCACGAGATTTTGCGATGGCGGGGAGTTTGGCTTTGGCGCGGAAATCGGCATATCCACCTCCAAACTCCACGCACGCGGTCCTATGGGGATTGAAAGTTTGGTAAGCTATAAATACAAGATTTTTGGCAACGGCGAAGCGCGCGAGTGAGATTCTGCGAAACAAACATTAGATTCTGCGAAAAATGCTAGATTCTGCGATTTTTATAAAATCTCATCGATTATGTATATTGGACGCCTTTTTACTTCCTTATAAATCTTGCCAATGTATTCGCCAATGATTCCAAGTCCCAAAAACTGCATTCCGCCAAAAAATAACAGCACCATAATCATCGAAGTCCATCCCGCAAGTGGCGTAGCGGTAAAAAACTTCACATAAATCGCATACGCACCATAAATCCCGCACAGCGCAAATAAAATCACACCAAAAACGCTCATAATCCGCAGTGGCGCGATTGAAAAACTAGTAATACCATCTAACGCCAAAGAAAATAATTTCACAAACGGATACTTGCTATCCCCCGCTGCTCGCGCCATTTGCTTGTAATAAACAATCTCACTTTTAAACCCCAAAAGTGGCACAATGCCACGCAAAAATAGATTGACTTCCCTAAAATTTAGCAGTGATTTTATCGCTTTGTGCGAGAGTAGGCGATACTCGATATGATTTGGAATGATATTTACGCCAAGTGCGCGCATAAAGCGATAAAAAGCAAAAGAAGTGTATTTCTTGCGCGCCTTTTCATTTGTATATGCCTTGCGAACGCCAAATACGACTTCATTGCCACGCATAAATTTTTCAATCATCAAATCCATCGCATCAATATCTTGCTGCAAGTCGCCATCAATGCTAATCGCGCAACAAAATCGCATTTTATACGCCACCTTCAACCCCGCCAAAATCGCATTTTGCTGTCCGTAGTTTTTGGAGAGTTTGATAACCTTATGCGCCGTGCCGTTTTTTGCTTGGAGCAAAATCTCGCAAGTCTCATCCGTGCTACCATCATCGATGAAATACAATGCGCTATTTTTGTCGATGATTTGCTTTTCAATCAGCGAGTTGATTTTATTTTGCAGGTGCAAATAAGTCTGCCTTATGCACTTTGCTTCGTTGAAAATGGGGATGATTATGGCGAGTTTTGGAGTGTTTCTATTTTTTATCGGGGGGGGGGGATTTGCATATTTGTCCTTTTAAAAATTTTTCGCAATTTTAGCAGAATCTATAAAATTTCGCCACATTTTTATGCAATCTTTGGCGCAGAATCTAGTGCAGATTTTGCGATTATTTTGCTAGATTCTGCGAATGTATTGTCAGATTCTGCGAATTTTATAATTTTGCGTTTGAATAAGATTCTGCGATTCGCAGAATCTCGCACGAAAATCGCAGAATCTAAAAATTAGATTGCCACGAACGCCCTTAAAATTGCGACTTCTCGCAATGACGGATTATTTAAAATTTGATTCGTGCAACGAATCACAATTCGTAGAATTTGCAAACGAAGTGAAGCAACAATCGAAGTATTTTGCGGTGTTGCTTTGCACGAAGTTTGCTGCCTTGCTAGGAAATAGAACTAGTGGTTCATTGACGACGCAAGGACGGCAAACTTCGTGTGAATTGAATACCCAAAGACAAATTGCCCCACAAAAGCGCAATTTATAGGTCGATTCGCCCTTTATGTGTGTAGATATTTAGTTTGCCATTTCTCGCAAAGCCTATCAAAGTTATGCCTAATTTTAGGGCGGATTTTATGCCTAGTGCAGTGGTTGCAGCGCGTGAGATGACTAGCGGAATGCCACTCATCGCGCATTTGATTACCATCTCCATTGATAATCTCCCGCTTACAATTAGCACTGCGTTACTCAAATCTGCTTCTGCCATAATCGCCTTGCCGATTGCCTTATCAAGCGCGTTGTGTCGCCCTATGTCTTCGCTAACAAAGGCGCGATTGCCACAAAAAATCATCACTTTATGAACGCAACCTGTGAGATTAAAAAGCTCGCTTTCTCTCTCAAACTCGGCGATTTTTTGGCTTAAAAATTCAATGCTAAATCGCGCTTTGGAGCTGACAAATTTTTGCAAAATCCGCCCCTCAAAATTCGCGCTAACCCCCACGCAACAGCCCGAAGTAAGCGTTTTTTCGTGGTATAGATTTGCGATATTTGCCTCATTTATCTTTGCCTCCATAAAGACGCTTAGCCCATCTTGCGCGATTTTTATGCTTTTCACATCGCTATAAGTTTCAATCACGCCTTCATTAAACAAAAAGCCCAAAATATGCGCATCTTGGTCGCTTGGCAGACACATTGTAGAGATGATTTTACTGCCATTTAGATAAAAGCTAACGCGCTCTTCTTTGATGATGAAATCGCTCTTGTTTGTGAAGTTTGTCGCAGAATCTATCGCAGAATCTGCGCTATTTACGCGCAAAATCGGCACTTGCAAAACAAACTCGCTAGATTCTACGAAAATCGCAGAATCTTCGCAAAATGCAGAATCTACCACAAAATCCTCGCAAATCGCAGAATCTCCCCCAAAATCCACCGCAGATTCTGCGTTTTTTCCGCCATAATTCGCAGAATCCACCGCAGATTCTGCGTTTTTTCCGCCATAATTCGCAGAATCTACCGCAGAATCTTCACAAAACGCAGAATCTCCACATTTCGCAGAATCTTTAATGCACGGCAACTCGCATTCCCTCTAATTTGCCATTAGTTTTTAGCTCATCATAGTAAATGCTATGTAGCATCGATAGCTCTTCCTCGCTCATATTTCCGCTTATCATCGCCTCTAACGCCCCTTCAATCGCAAATACCGCCATATAAATATGCGTGATTAGCATCCCCCAAAACGCCATCCCCACGACATTGTGTATCATCGCAGTTAAGCGCAGAGTGTTAATATCCACAGGCTGAAAAAACATAAGCGCGCCCGTTGCCACCATCAAAATCCCGCCAAATGACGCCACCCAAAACCACACTTTTTGCCCTGCGTTAAATTTATGCGCGGGGATTAAGCGGTCTGTTTTATCCCAATATCCGCCCATTATCATCGCCCACTTTGCATCGTGCCACTTTGGAAGGCAGTCTTTTATCCACATCAAAAACATCAAAGTCCCAAATACCGCAAAAATGGGCGTGCAAAGCCCGTGCAAATCCCTTGCAAATCGCACAAGCGCACCACCGCCCAAATACGCGCCAAAAACCATCATAAGCCCCGTTACGCAGATAATCATACACGGCACAGCAGCAAACCAATGCACCAAAATATTGTATTTGCTAAAAACTTTGATTTTTGAGTTATGATTATACCGCCTTGTGCCAATCATCTTATTATGCCCCAAAAACGCAAGCGGGAGAAATAGCACAATACACAAAAAAATCACCGCAAAATATTTCTCTTGCAAAATTGTGAAAAGTTCGCCAAGCCCATTCCACGCGCGAATCCCGCTGATTTTCTCGCCATTATTTAGCCTATCAATGCTAACGCCATTATTTGATAGCACCGAATCGCTAATAACGCCCGAAGTCTGCGTATTTAGCCCCCAATTTTTAATCGCTTCGATTTGCTTCGTGCCATAAATATTTTTGTTGTAACCCAAATCAATCGTGTGAAAATCGCTATTTTCTGCATCTGCCAAAGCGATATTTGGGGCAAATAGTAGCACAAAAATCGCACACAAAAGATTCGCACCAAAAAATTTCATTTTCATAAGCCACACTCCGCGAAACTAGTCATTATAGGCTTTTTGCCACGAGTATGGAATCACAGGTGCGCCACTGCCTTTGTATGAGACGCGCTCACGGATTATCGCGCTTACCGCTTCGCTACCGCCTGCAAGCAATGCTTTTGTGCTACACATAGCCGCACACGCAGGGACTCTGCCCTCTGCAATGCGATTTTGCCCATAAAGGCGCATTTCCTCATCGCTATGTGTTTCCTCAGGTCCTCCAGCACAAAATGTGCATTTATCCATCGCACCGCGTGAGCCAAAAACATCGCTTTTTGGGAATTGTGGTGCGCCAAAAGGACAAGCATAAAGGCAGTATCCGCAACCAATGCAGGTTTTTTTGTCGTGCAGGACAATCCCATCAGCGCGGATATAAAAACAATCCACAGGGCAGACTTTCGCGCAAGGCGCGTCTGCGCAGTGCATACAAGCGATTGAAATCGCCTTTTCTGCGCCAACAATGCCCTCATTTAGCACGACAACGCGCCTACGATTCACGCCCACAGGCAAATGATGCGCTTCTTTGCACGCCACATCACAGCCGTGGCAATCAATACAGCGATTTTCATCGCAGTAAAATTTCACCCGCGTCCGCGGTGATTCGTTTAATCCAAACATTTCTTCATTCATTTTATCCCCCTTAAATTATGCTTTTTCGATTCTGCACAAACCGCTTTTTGATTCAGGACACGCGGTGTTATAATCAAATCCATAGCTACTAACCATACTTGCCGATTCGCCTATCGCATAGGGTTCTGTGCCTTTTGGATATAAATCTAAGCGCGATTTGCCTTGGTCCATACCTGAGAAGTTTTGCGGTAGCCAAATGCTATTATAATCCACTCTGCGCGAGATTTTGGCTGGGACTAGGATTTTTGTATCCATCGTGCCGTGTATCCAAATCAAATCGCCGTTTTTGATATTTAGCTCAGCGGCTTTGTCAGGGTGAATCTCCGCAAACATATCGCCCTCCACTTCTGCCAAATATTTCGCGCTTCTAGTCTCAGCTCCCGTCCCCATATGCGCTACCATTCGCCCGGATAGCATATTGATAGGATATTCTTTTACCCAATCTTTTTCTTTTTGGCGTGAGCGATATTTGATATTTGCCCTAAAATGGTCTTTTTTATCGGGGAAGCTAGGATATTTATCCACCAAATCGCCCCTAAATGAATGCAGTGGCTCTCTATGGAGCGGTATTTTGTCATAATAATTCCACGCCACAGCCCTTGCCTTACCATTGCCATAGGGGCAAAGTCCCGCTTCAAGTGCTTTTTCTGCCAAAATATTATTGCCAAAGCCCACTGCTGCGGTGTGCCCTTTGATTGCTTCTTTTTCATTTTGAGTAAGTTTTGCGCCCAAAGATTCGATATTTTCAGCACTTACGGGCGGGTGTCCAGCCACTTTTGCATTTGGCAATTTATGCGGGGAGAGCATAGATTTGCCTGTGGCTTGGCTCTTTTCGCCCCAATTTACGCGAAAGCCCATTCCACCGCGCATTACAGGCTTTGTATCATCATAAAATACAGGCGTCCCGGGGTGTTTATCACTCCAGCAAGGCCACGGCAAGCCGTAATATTCGCCCTTAAATGGTCCTCTGCCTTCAAGTGTGACTTTATCAAATAAATGCCAATTTTCTTGATGTGCTTTTAGGCGTTTCGCACTCATTCCTTGCAAACCAATGGAGCGAATACTTTGCGTTAGCTCCGTTGTCGCGTCATCTGGCCATATAAATTTATCTCGCCCATCTTTTTTTGCATTTTCATAAAGGGCGCGTTGATATTCCTCTAAAAAGCCCATTCTTTTTGCAAAATCAAAGAGTATTTCCTCATCGGGGCGACATTCAAACATCGGCTCAATGACTTTGCTTCGCCACTGATAGCTACGATTTGTCGCAGCCAAACAACCGCTTGTTTCCATTTGACTAGCCGCTGGCAAACAAAAAATGCCATCTTTTCTATCCGAATACACGGCAAAATCATTCACATAAGGGTCGATAAACACCACTAGCTCCATTTCATTTAATGCTTGTTGATGCAAATGAAGTAGCGAAGAAGTCGTCATCCCCGTGCCAATTACCACAAGTGCGCGAATCTTCGCACCGCCGTTGTTTGCGATATTTTCAGATTCTGTGATATTGAATTTCCAAGTCGTAATCGCATAGCCCGTCTTTTCCATCATCTCTTTGCTTTTGAATCGCCCTTTTAGCCACTCATAATCCACATACCAATGCTTTGCAAAATGTCGCCAATTCGCCTCTGTCAGCGGATAATAACCGGGCAAAATGTCAGGATTCGCGCCCATATCGGAGCTCCCTTGCACATTATCGTGTCCGCGTAAAATATTTACGCCCCCGCCATTTTTGCCAATATTGCCTAAAAACATTTGCAAAATAGGCATAATGCGCGTATTTGAGCTAGCGGTGGTGTGCTGAGTTAGCCCTTGATTCCAAATAATGCAAGCGGGCTTTGCCTTTGCCATCTCTTCTGCGATATGGCGAATCGAATCCGCCGGTATGCCCGTAATATCCGCTACTTCTTCGGGTGGGAATTTCATCGCTTCTTTGATGATTTCCTCATAGCCATCCACGCGCTCTTTTAGATATTTTTCATCATAAAGTTTGCGCTTGATGATATGGTGCAAAAGCCCGTAGGCAAAGGCAATGTCTGTGCCGCTGCGGATTCGATGAAATTCGTTGCATTTTGCAGCCGTTTTGGTAAATCGCGGGTCTACGCACACAAGCTTACAACCTCTCTCTTTTGAGCGCAAAATATGCACCATTGAGACGGGGTGATTCACAGCAGGATTTGCGCCAATGATTAGAATATATTTTGAAAACATCATATCGGCGATGTGATTTGTCATACCGCCATAGCCAAAGACATTTGCCACACCTGCCA
Source organism: Helicobacter sp. 23-1044 (assembly GCF_053654695.1). Lineage (NCBI taxonomy): Bacteria > Pseudomonadati > Campylobacterota > Epsilonproteobacteria > Campylobacterales > Helicobacteraceae > Helicobacter > Helicobacter sp. 23-1044. The sequence continues at coordinate 100,857 of NZ_JBSIUQ010000004.1, read as the reverse complement.
CGGTTGGCGAGTGGCAAACGCGATTGCAGTGGTCTAAATTATTTGTCCCAAAAAATGCCAAAAACTTGCGGATATAGTAAATCTGCTCATTTGAACACTTAGCACTGCCGATAAACATAACCGCATCAGGTCCGCTTTCATCGCGAATCTGCATTAACTTTTTGCTAATCTTATCCATCGAATCTTCCCAGCTAACGCGTTGCCATTGTCCGCCGACTTTTTCCACAGGATAGCGAAGTCTAGTCTCACTTCGCGCCCTATCGATTAAATCCGCGCCCTTGCAACAATGCCCACCCAAAGAAATTGGGTGGTCTTGCGCGGGTTCTTGTCGCACCCACACGCCGTCTTTTACTTCGGCGATGATTCCGCACCCCACTGAGCAGTGTGTGCAAATCGTTTTAATGCGCTGAATGTCGGTGTATTTTTGCTTTAACTCACTCTCTTTTGCCTGCCTAATCACACGCTCACTATCATCGCCAAATGCCCCGCTAATCCCAGCTACACCAGCTAATGCGGAGAATTTTAGAAATGAACGGCGTGAATTTGTCTTAATCTCACTCATAATTTCTCTCCCTTTTATTTTATGAAAATTACTACCAAAACGCCAAATTCTAGTATTTGCGGTATGGCTTGTGGAGTTTTTGTAAAATTTTGGGGTTGAGACTAGACTTGAAGTCTGCGAAACCCCGAAATTTTGCAAATCTACGCAATCGCATACCCAAAGACGAATTTTTTTATTTTGCCACCGCAAAATATTCCTGCCACTGCTTCGTATCGCCTCGATACAAAATCTCTTGCTTTTTGCTTTTTCCTTTGATTACCGCGCTTTGCGCCTCACCTTTTTTAGAGCAACCAGCAAGTGAGCCTACCGCCACTACCGCACCGCCAAGCGCGGCTGCTTTGACAAAGTTTCTGCGCGAAGTTGCGCTAATATGCTTTGACATTGTGAAATCTCCTTTACTTTTTGAAATTTAAGAGTTTTGATACTCTCGCGCAAATCTTTGACAAACCAAAAATTTGAGCGAAAATATCGCAATTTTCCTAACTACATATTTCCTCCTCTAATGCGATGAAATGCGCTAAAATTGCGCCTATGTGATAATAGCAGGGCAAATCATCTCTTTTTATCAGCAAATCTGCAATAATTGATGCCATCGGGCGTAGGCATTCATTGAAAAATGCGTTTGGATTCACGCCTAAATCCGAGCTAGATTTGAGTAAATTTGTGTTTTCGCACGAATCTTGCAACAAATACCGCATAAAAAGTAGCAAAAAGCCAAAATGCTCTTCGCTCTCTTTGAATCCATCGCTATTTAGGCGAAAACGCGTTTGTTTGACTAACTGCTTTGCTTTTAGCAAACTGCTTCCATTTAAGCAACCCTCGACATAATGCGACAGGTAGAGAAAAATCTGCCCTTTTGGGAGGGCGTTTAGCGTTTTGTGAAGTCGCTCAAATTCGGCGGATTCGTCGAAATCTGCGCTAGATTCTGCGTTTTTAGATTCTGCGCTAGATTCTGCGTTTTTATTCGCTAAATTGCCACCACTTGCGCCAAAGGGTATATCAAAAGTCTGCGAATATTCGCGCTTCAAATCCGCCAAACTTGCATTTTTAAGATAGCTTTTAAGTGCGGTAAAATGCGCCAAATCCGCTTCATTTAGGGGCGAAATCGCCAAAATATCAATTTGCTTTTGAAATAAATCAAAACGCGAATCCAACAATTCAAACAGAAAAAATCCCGCAAAAAAGTCATAATAAAGCGCACGGGCTTGATTTAGCCCCAAATTTAGCATAGAGTTTGAGCTTGTAGCGACTTGCGCGTGATTTTTTGGCTGCAAAACGCGTTTCAATTCGCACCGCCTACGAAATTTGTGGATTTTTCAAACATAATTTTTACCTTGCATTTTTCGCAACATTCTAGCGATTTTAATTTGGTTGAATCGCCCATAAATGCGGGACTTAAAATGCTTTTGACTTTATTTATCGCTTTATTTGTAGCAAAGATTGTCCCGCATTCTACGCATTTAAAAGGCTCATCTTGCGCTAAAACCCTGTAATTTAGAAACGATTCATTTAAGCCATAGCCTTTTAAGCTCATTTCAAGGCAGTTTTCTGCACAAGTATCCACGCAATATCCGCACGCCGTGCAAAGCGATGGATTTAAAAGAAGCGTAAAGCTGTCCTTTGCGTTGATTAAGGCGCGTGTGTTGCAGGATTCAACGCAGGCATTGCAAAGTGTGCATTTGTCCGCGTTGATTTTTAAGTCCGTGTAGATTAGATTCGCGCTATTTTCAAGCATTCCAAAATCGCGCTCTTTGGTTAAGAATCGCACACGATTTGCGAAAGTTTGGCGCAAAAATTCATTGTCGCTAATTTCATAATGATAATGTGGCAAATGCGAAGATTCTGCGCTTAATTCGTCATTGCGAGAAGTCGGCACGACTTCGTGGCAATCCACATTCTGCAAATTCGCAGAATCTTGCGAAATTGGGGCAGATTCTGCGATAAATACTGCTTTTTGCCCTACTACACGCTTATAAAGCTCATTTATAAATTCTACGCATTCTTTTAAATGCGAATCTATTTCGCCAAAAAGGACGCAGATTCGCCCACTCTCTTGCAAAATAGAGATTAGATAAGATTCGTTTAGCAAATTTATGCTTGGCAAAATAAGTGGCGCAAAATCGTTAGCAAATTCATCTTGTGGCGACAAATCGGGGAGACTTGTTGTTCGCTTCGTCAATGAACCATCAGTTCTATTTTCTCGCTCACAACTTCGCAACCCCGATTTTTCGCTCACAATACTAGAATTTGCATTGCTATTTGTGGTAGATTCTGCGTTTTTTATAAACTTTTCAAAATCGCCCTTACTCTCGCACACAACGGCGATTTTGCTCTTAAAATATTTCAACGCCTTATTGAGATTTGTAAGCGTTGCATTTGCCTTATTCATCGCGCCACTTGGGCAAACTGCCACGCATTTACCGCACAGCACACAATCCACCTGCGAAAAAATCAGTTCGCGTTTTGTGTCATTTGCGCTAATTGCCATCGTAGGACAAACCGCTACGCAGTCCTTGCAGTAGGCAAATTCTGTTTTGTCTCTGTGAAAATATTGGCATTTTTTCTCATCAAATAAAATGGTTTTTTCAAAGCTAAAATCCCCGATGAGCGCGTCAATTTCATCGCATAACGCTTCATTGTTTTCATAATCGCTTACAAAATGGACGCCCAATTGTGGCTTTTTGTTTTTGTCAAACGCGCTAAAAAAGGCGATTTGTGCGAAAGTTTGGGTTTTGGATTCGTGCGAATCTACGCTAGATTCGCGCAAATCTAACGGCGAATCTATCATAGATTCACGAAAACTTGCGCTAGATTCGCCAAAATTCACGCAAAAATCCCCCAAACTCCCGCTGTAATCGCTTATAAAAGGCAAAATTTTGATTTTATATTTATCGCTATTTGCATTCGCAAAATCCCGCGCCAAATCGCTATTTCCCACGATAAGAAGCGTGTTATCCACCGCTATATCGCTTTTGGTATTTGCGCCCAAAATGCTAGAAAACTGAAAATCCATTTATTCCCCAAAATCTTTAAATCATAAGTCGCATTTTAGGCACAAAATAATTGTTTAAATCTTAACACGCCACGATTTTAGTTATATAAAAAAATACATATCACAAAAAGTAATTAAATTTGGCGTTTTTGTAAAAATATCTTAACGCAGATTCTGCGTTTTGCCATAAATCGCAGAATCTAGCGCATTTTCGCAGAATCTAATCGCTTATCGATAATCTCTTTTATGCTGTATCGTGGTCGTTTTTTGCTTTCGTTATAAATTTTTCCAATATATTCGCCAATAATTCCAAGTGACAGCATTTGAACTCCACCTAAAAAATAAATCGGCACCACAATTGACGCCCATCCCGGAAGCGCAGAATCTGTAAAAATCGCCACAAAAATTCCATAGATTCCAAGCATTGCGCTTAATAGCGATATGCCAATCCCGGCGATGAAAATCCCACGCAAAGGCACACTTGAAAAACTAGTAATGCCATCAAGTGCGAGTTTAAGCATCTTTGCTAAATTATATTTACTTTTCCCCGCCACTCGCTTTTTTGTGCTAAAATAAACAACTTCACTTTTCAATCCCAAATCCAAAACAATCCCACGCAAAAAGAGATTTACTTCCTTATATTGCGAGATTAACTGCAATGCCTTTTTGCTAAGAAGTCTATAATCTGCGTGATTTTTGATGATTTTCGCACCTAAAAATGCCATTAGTTTATAAAAGCAATTTGCGCTAAATTTCTTAAAAAATCCATCGCTTTTTCTATCCTCCCTTACGCCAAAAACGATGTCATTTCCGCGATTATACGCATCTAAAAAATGTTGAATTTTATCAATATCTTGCTCTAAATCGCAATCGATACTAATAGCGCAATCGCATTTATCACTAGCAAATTCATATCCGCAAAGCAAGGCATTTTGATGACCTTTATTTTTGGCAAGTGAAACTAAAACGATATTTTGCAAACAAGCAATTGCATTTTTTAGTAAAATCACTCCCCCATCGGTGCTTCCATCATCGACAAATACGATAAAACTCGCAGAATCTACGCTGTTTTGCAAAGATTGCAATTTTCCATAAAACTGCTCCAAACTTTTAAGAATTATTTCTTTTTCATTATAAAATGGCACAATAATCGCCAAAATGGGTTTTTTGCCTTTATAAATCGGGGGGGGGGGATTGCAGAATCTGGCGCAGAATCTCCAAAAATTGTGCGATTCGCAGAATCTGGCGTAGATTCTGCGATTTTATTGCAAAATATTAGATTTTTTCGCTTCATCATTTCACTCTATACACACTAAAATGTATCGGCAGTGCATAAACATTACTTGCTAAAATCACCTCGCTATTTTCGCCGACAAATTTTAGTGCGATGATTTTTAGCATTGATTTGATGTTTAGCAAGGGCAAGTTAAATCCTTGCGTGCTTGTGAAAAGCAACTCATAAGATTCTGCGCCCTTAAATTCACGCGTATTAAATGGCGTTAAAACCACCAAATCACCGCTTTTTTTCTCAACCATTGCATTGCTTTTAAACACGCTATACGCAGAATCTGCATCACTTTTCCCAAGCAAAATATTATCAACGCCAATATCGCTTAATAAATCAAATTCGCTGTGTCCCAAATGCACCAAATTTTTTGCAAAACTATGATAAACCTCAACGCCACTTGCGCGATTTACGCCCTCTAAATAAATGTTTGTAGTCGGATTTTGCGATAAATAATTGCCTAAAAAAGATATTGTGGTGGCGAAATTATTTGGCACTGCTTTGTAGTGATTTAGTTGATATAAAAACGAAGGGAGGGCATTTAGCACATATAAAATAATGCAAATATAAAAAATTATTTTTACAAACTTTGCCCTAAAATAGGCGTAAAAATAATATCCAAGTGGCAAAAGTGCGAAAATATACGCTGGAAGCGGATAATGAAATGAGTAGATTTTAAGCACTAAATACGCCAATAAATATAGCATCGCCCCAAGCAAAAGCGCGTCTAAAAGGGCATTTATTTGCTCTTTTTTATAAACTACAAGATAGATTCTATACGCAACAACTCCAAAAACGCCAATAAATAAAAATGGTTCGGTCAAAAGATAATTTAGCGAAATTTTTGCAAAGACAATAAGTTGATTATAGGGCGTATCGCCGTAATTTCCGCTTGTGCTTTTATTTGCGATGACAATAAAATAATACGCCACAATCCAAATAAATGCGCTAATGCAAAGCAAAATATCTAATATTTTTTGCCACAAAGTGCTTGTTTTGAAACTAAAAATAAAATGAAAAAATGCAAATCCGCCAAGCATAATGAATGCTGGTTCTTTATAATAAAGTGCGATGGTTGCGGAGATTATGGCAATTAGTGCGCTAAACTTGCTATTTTGCCTTAAAAAATAAATATAGCAAATAAGAAAAATGCCAAAAAATATGCTTTCAAATTTCTCAGGCACAAATAATCGCAAAAACGCCGTAATAAAGGCAGGTGTGCATAAAAATGCAGTTATTATTAGCATCGATAAAAGCGAGTTTAGATAATAATTCAAAGTGCGATAAAGGCAGATTATTAGCACAAGTGCTCCAAGTGCGCTAAATGCGTAAAATGCGCTTGCATTGATACCAAAAAACTTGCTTATGATATTTAAATCAAACGCATTTAGCGGGAAAAATCGCCCGATTTCTGGCATTATCGAAGGTGGAATATTTGCCCCAAGATGAAGCGTAGATAGCAAAGTGTGGTCATCAATAATGCCAAAATTTGCACGATAAATCATATTTGCCAAATATAGCGCGACAAAAATGCAAAATGCGATAAATGCTTTGTTTTGGGTAGATTCTGCGATTTTTGGGTTTTGATTCGCAGAATCTGGGGATTTTTGGGCAGATTCTGCGATTTTTACATTATGTTTCTGCCCCCCCCCTATTTACGATTTTTTCCATATAATTTCCTTTTATAAAAATTTTAAAAACGCGAATTGTAGTGAAATTTTCCTAAAAAAATATTGCAATTTTTGGTAATTTTTGTAAATATTGACAAATACAATATGATATTGTAAAATTCCGCATTTTTTCAAAATCAAATTTTAAGGATTCATCAATGAGCAAAATACCGCAAACAAACATTTTAGGATTCCCGCGAATTGGGCAAAATAGAGAATTAAAAAAGGCATTAGAATCATTTTGGAGTGGCAAAAGTAGCGAAGGCGACTTGCAAAATGTCGCAAAAGACTTGCGCAAAAAGCATTGGGCATTACAGGCAAATGCTAGTTTTGGCACAAATGGCGAATCAAACGCCCCAAAAGGACTAGATTTTGTCTGCGTCAATGATTTTAGCTTCTATGACAATGTGTTAGATTTAGCCTACGCGCTTGGCGCAAAGCCCGCAAGATTTGCGAATCTAAGCGGATTAGAGGGCTACTTCGCCCTAGCGAGGGGGCATAAAAGTGGCGTGGCGTGCGAGATGACAAAGTGGTTTAACACCAACTATCACTATGTCGTGCCAGAACTAAGCGAAAATGACAGCTACCACGCGGACGCACGGGGCATAATCGCGCAATATAAAGAGGCAAAATCGCTAGGGCACACGCCAAAAATCAACCTTATTGGGCTTTTTAGCTTTTTTGCATTAAGCAAAATCCAAAGTGGCGACTCTCACGCGATTTTCAAAAAGCTAAAAGGCGCGTATTTGGATTTAATCGATGAGATTGTGGCGGGGCTAAAAGCTCTAGATTCTGAAATTATCATCGAATTTAGCGAGCCGATTTTTGTGCGCGGGTTTGATGAGCAAATCTTTGGGCTAGAATGTGGCAAAGGTGGCAGTGCGATAAAGTGCATTTATGATTCTATCAGCGAAAAGGGCGTAAAAGCAATCGTAAGCACATTTTTTGAGCATAGCAAGGAACTCACCGAAATCTTGCTTGACACTAAAATCTATGGCATAGGATTAGATTTTTTAACAGGCGCAAAAAATTTTGATATGCTAGATAAAATCGCGCAAAGCGATAAAGTGCTTTTTGCAGGGATAATCGATGGGCGCAATATTTGGGTGGCAAATTTAGAATCTAAACTTGCTTTACTCGAACAAATCGCGTTAAAATTGCCAAAAGAGCGTATCGTGGTATCGTCCTCTTGCTCATTGCTTCACACGCCTTTTAGCAAGGTTGGCGAAGAGAGTGGCAAAATCTCCGCTGAAATCCTCTCTTGGCTAAGTTTTGCGGAGGAAAAACTAAGCGAAATCGTGCTGTTAAATGCTGTGTTTAGAAATGGCATTACAGACGAAACAAAATCCGCGTGGGAGCAAAATAAGCAGGCAAACCTATCCCGCGCAAAATCCACCCTCACAAATAACCCAAAAATCCGCGAACGCGTGGCGGGGATAAGCAAAAAAGAGCGTGATTTAAAATTTAAAGAGCGCATTAAGATTCAACGCGAAATTTTAGGCTATCCAAACCTTGCCACCACCACCATCGGGAGCTTCCCGCAAACGCCTGAACTCCGCGCATTGCGACTAGGGTATAAAAAAGGCGAGATAAGCCAAAGCGACTATGAAAAGGGCATAAAAGAATATATCATTGATTGCGTGCGATTCCAAGAAGAAGTGGGGTTAGATGTGCTTGTGCACGGAGAGCCAGAGCGCAACGATATGGTGGAGTATTTTGGTGAGCAAATGGAGGGCTTTGTGTTTAGCAAAAATGCGTGGGTGCAAAGCTATGGCTCACGCTGTGTGAAGCCCCCTATCATCTATGGCGATGTGGCGCGCCCAAAGGCTATGACGGTGGAGTGGATAACCTACGCTCAAAGCCTCACAAGCAAGATAATGAAAGGTATGCTGACAGGTCCTGTAACGATTCTAAATTGGAGCTTTGTGCGCGATGACTTGGCGCGTGAAGCGGTGTGTAAGCAAATCGCACTAGGCATCGCTGATGAAATCAACGACTTGCAAAATGCGGGGGTGAAAATCATTCAAGTCGATGAAGCCGCGTTTAAAGAGGGCTATCCATTGCGCGCGGAAAATATCAAAGAATATGAGCGGTGGGCGTTAGAATCCTTTAAAATCTCCACCGCAGTGGCAAAAAACGAAACGCAGATTCACACGCATATGTGTTATAGCGAGTTTAACGACATTATTAAGACAATCGAGGCGTTGGACGCTGATGTGATAAGCATTGAAACGGCGCGAAGTGGCAATGAGCTACTCAAAGTCTTTAAAAGCGTGGGCTATGCAAACGAAGTGGGACCGGGCGTGTATGACATTCATAGCCCTAGAATCCCTAGTGTAGAGGAAATCGTAGCACAGATTAAGGCATTGCTCGAAGTCCTACCACAAAGCCAACTATGGATAAACCCAGACTGCGGACTAAAGACGCGCAAATGGGAGGAAGTGCGTCCGAGCTTAAAAAATATGGTAGAAGCGGTGAAAGTGGTGCGTAAATCGTAGATTTGCGTGGTGGCACAATTTGTTCTTGGGTAATCATTTGCGTTGTTTGTGCATAAAACTGCGCTCGATAGACGCTTTAGTCTTATCTCGCTTGTTTCACACACAAACAACGCAAAGCACCACCGCAACTACTTCGATTGTTTTTTGCGCGATTGAGCGAATCGCGTGTGAATCTAAAATATTGCGTCATTGCGAGATTTTGTGAAGCAAAATCGTGGCAATCCAAGATTCTGCGATTCGCAGAATCTAGCGCAGATTCTGCGATTTTCGTGCGAGATTCTGTGATTCAAGCACAATTCGCAGAATCTTAAAACAAAAAAGGTAAAAAATGTTTGAATATTTCATTAGAAAATTTATTATGAAAATCTTATGCGCCCTTATACCAAGCAAAAAAGGGCGTTTGGCGTTGAGGGAAAAATTTGGCTTTGGAGAGATTTTTATCCCATTAAGCAAAAGCGATTCTTTTGTGCCAAGCGAAGTTTTGGCGCAAATTTCTAAAAAATCACCGCTAGATTTTTACGCATTGCATTGCAAAATCTATAAATCCCCCCCCCCAAGTCACATCTATAAAAACCCATCGCTAAAAGATTTGCAAATCTTAGCGTTGCAAGCCCACACAAAACGCACTCACAGCGGATATTTTGATTTTGATGATGACGCACAAAATCCATATTCGCCCCGCAATCCGTGGGCGTATATCCGCGTGAAAAACGAAGCCCACACGCTAGAATCTAGCCTTTATAGCATTCTCCCAGCCTTTCAGCGTGGCGTGATAGGCTACAATGACTGCGATGATGGGAGCGAAGAGATTATCCTAAATTTTTGCGCGAAATTCCCTAGCTTTATCCCCGCGAAATATCCGCACAGCGTGGATATTTACACGCCAAAACGCAAAGAAAACAAGCTCTATGCGTATTATAATTATGTTTTGAGCGTGATTCCAAAGGGGCAGTGGCTAATCAAAATCGACTGCGACCATATTTATCTGCCTGATAAAGTTTATAAGAGCTTTTATCTGCCCCAAAATGCGTGGGATATGCTGATTTTGAACCTGCTAAATGTGTATTATGATGGCAAAGAGATTTTGATTGACAAAAGGACGCAAAAATCTCGCGCACAAGGCGATTTCATAATGCTAAAAAATATCAATTTAACATTTAAGCAAACAATGCAACGCTGGGGCGTAGAAAATAAAATCGGCTATTTTGAGACGCCAAAACCGCACACCAATCGCAAAATCACCCACGAGCTAACGCAACTGCATTTCCCGTATCAAAAAGATGTCCGTAAATTTGTGGCACAAAATATCGAGTGGATTGCGCTAAAAGAGTGGCAGAGCGAGGATATCGGCGTGGTAATCGATAGGGCGATTTTAGATTCTGCGTATATTAAGACAATGTGTAAAAATTTTAGATAGATTTTTGGATTTGCAAGTGCGGTGCTTCGCACGAATCTAAAATTTAAAAATCCGTCATTGCGAGATTTTGTGAAGCAAAAGTGGCAATCTAAGATTCTGCGAATCGCAGAATCTAGCGCAGATTCTGCGATTTAAAAAATACGCATTTGGCAAATACATGCCTTATGCGCTTATTTAATATAATTTATTTTTCTTTACACGCTCCGCTATATCCTAAATCACAAGCTTTTTTGTAAAAATACTTTGATTTAATTTTGGCTGCTTTTTTCTCGGCACCCTTTTTGTTATGGCTTGTCCGCTATATATAATGCCTAATAGACGGCAAGAATGACTATGTTTGTAGTCGCAAGCTTTTATAAGGTATTCTTCTCTTTTGGTTTCATCTGCTTGAACAAGTCTTGGAAAAAAATTTGTATCGGTGTATTGATTTGATACCTGAAAGCAAGATTCGCCATCTCTTAATTCGCAACCCTTAATTGCATATTCCGCCCAAAGTTTTGCATCTTTTTCATCGCGGGTTCTCCCCTCTATTTTGCGATAAATTTCAGAGGCTTCACCACAGGCAACCCCATTGTTTGCATTACATTTCTTAATAGCATCATCTAAATTTGCCTCATTTACCTCGCCAAATAACGCACTTATTGCGACAAAAAGCAAAAATACAAGTTTTTTCATAAAGCAATCCTTAAAGTTAAAATTTTCTTTGCTTTTAAAAACCAAAGATTCTGCGATTATAACGCAATAAAATATCAATCCATCATCGCAAGGAATTTTTAAAAAAACGCCAAGTTACGATTTTACGCATTTATGCAAAAATGCGAAGTAGATTGCGTAGATTCTGCGATTTTCGTGCGAGATTCTGCGATTCAAGCATAATTCGCAGAATCTATACCAAAATATACCAAAAATTAAATCTTTATTGCCTATAATTTCATAATTTTTTTAGCAAAAAGGGGCGAAAATGGTTGAGCGATATGCGCGAAAAGAAATGAAAAAAAAGTGGAACAAAAAGGCGAAGTTTAACGCGTGGTTGGAAGTCGAAAAGGCTGTCGTGCGCGGGTGGAATGAGCTAGGATTCATCGATGATGATACGGCGGAGAAAATCTGCAAGGACGCGAAATTTGACATTGATGAGATTGAGGAAATCGAAAAAATCACAAAGCACGATTTAATCGCATTTACGACTTCGGTGGCGCATTCGTTAGGGGAAGAATCGCGCTTTTTTCACTATGGAATCACAAGTAGCGATACGATTGATACGGCGGTGGCGTTGCAGATTCGCGATAGTCTTTTTCTAATCATCGATGATTTGGACGCGTTGCTTACGACTTTGGAGCAAAAGGCGATGACTTACAAAGATACGCTTATGGTGGGGCGAAGCCACGGGATTCACGGTGAACCAATCACTTTTGGGCTTGTGGTGGCGATTTGGTTTGATGAGATTAGACGGCATTTGGACGCATTAAAGCGCACTTTGCAAGTCGTCTCTGTGGGAAAAATCAGCGGTGCGATGGGCAATATGGCGCATTCGCCCATCGAGCTTGAAGAAATCGTATGCAAAAATTTGGGGCTAGATTGCGCCAAAGTTAGCAATCAAGTGGTGCAACGCGACAGATACGCAAGGCTAATGTGCGACATCGCGCTACTTGCAAGTAGTTGCGAAAAAATCGCCGTCTCTATTCGCCACTTTCAGCGCACGGAGGTTTATGAATGCGAGGAATACTTCGCGCAGGGGCAAAAGGGCAGTAGCGCAATGCCACACAAGCGAAATCCCGTGCTTAGCGAAAATATCACGGGACTTTGCCGAATCCTGCGCTCTTATGCTATCCCTGCGATGGAAAATGTCGCATTGTGGCACGAGCGCGACATAAGCCATTCAAGTGTGGAGCGATTTATCCTGCCTGACGCGTTTATCACGCTTGACTTTATGCTAAATCGCCTAAATGATTTGCTAAAAAATTTGGTAGTTTATCCCAAAAATATGATGAAAAATTTGGAGCTGACAGGCGGACTAGTCTTTTCACAACGAATCCTATTAGAACTCCCCAAAAAAGGCTTATCACGCGAGGAATCTTATGCTATCGTGCAACGAAATGCGATGAAAGTTTGGGAAGCATTACAAAATGGCGAAGTATCTAAAAATGCAAATGGCGAATATCTATTTTTGCAATATTTGCTAAATGACAGCGAATTGAGTGCCAAAATGTCGCCCGAATCAATCCGCGAATGCTTTGATTATGGCTACTATTTAAAAAATGTCGATAAGATTTTTAGGCGCGTGTTTGGGAGTAGAGTGTAGATTCTGCCAGAATCTAAAAATATTTGTCATTTTGAGCGTAGCGAAAAATCTCAAAAAAACAAAAGAGATTCTTCGGTCGCTTTGCTCCCTCAGAATGACAAAGTGGATGGTTGTTTTGCTTTGTTCGTAGATTCTGCGAATCGCAGAATCTAAATAAAAAAATCGCAGAATCTAATAAAAATCACGCCAAGATTCTGCGAATTTTACACATTTTCGCAGAATCTACTTTAAAATTATCCGCAGATTCTGCGAAAAATCGCTAAAATTACGGCATTTAATTTTAAGGGGGCAAAATGGAAAATTTGAAAGTTTATGAAATCGACAATGATTTTTTGGCGAAAAATGATGGCGCGATTATTCGCACAAGCAAGGGCGATATAAAACTTACGCTCTTTTATAAAGACGCGCCACAGGCGGTTAGCAACTTTATCGCACTAGCAAATAGCGGATTTTACGATGGATTAAAATTTCATCGAGTGATTGATAAATTTATGGCGCAGGGTGGATGTCCGCACAGCAAGGATAATCCGCGCCTTGCAGGGACGGGCGGTCCGGGCTATCGCATAAAATGCGAAGTGGAAAATAATCCAAACAAGCACAAGCGAGGGACGATAAGTATGGCGCACGCGGGGCGCGATACGGGCGGAAGTCAGTTTTTTATCTGTTTTGTGGATTGTCCGCATTTGGATGGCGAACACACGACATTTGGGGCGATTAGCGATGAGGAAAGTTTTGCGGTGCTTGATTTAATAAAGCAAAATGACGAGATTAGGGAAGTTGCGATTTTGCGTAAAAATTAAGGCATTTTGATATAATTTTAGACTTTAAAAAGGGGGAGAGAAAATGAAAAAGGTTTATTTTTTTGCCACTTGTTTAGGCGGGGTGGCGTATTCTGGCACTTGCGTAAATGCGATAAAGTTACTTCAAAAAGCGGGGGTTGAGGTAGTTTTCAAAAAAGACCAAACTTGCTGCGGACAGCCCACGCTAAATTCTGGATTTTATGATGAGAGCAAAAAAATCGCATTGCATAACATAAATTTATTCAGTGAGCCATATCCCATAATCGTCCCATCTGGCTCGTGCGCTGGGGCGATGAAGGTGGATTATTTGGAGTTGTTTGCCGATAGTGGCGATTATGAAAAAGTCAAAGAGTTTTCAAATCGCGTGTTTGAATTAAGCGAGTTTTTATACAAAGAGCTAAAAGTGCAATACGAGGATAAAAAGCCAAAGACGCGCGTTTCGTGGCACTCAAACTGCCACGCATTGCGTGTGGCAAATAGTATCCCATCAAATAAAGCATTGCTTCATCAGCTAAAAAATGTCGAGCTAGTTGAGTTAGAGCGAGAGGAAGAATGCTGTGGATTTGGCGGGACATTTTCGGTAAAAGAGCCCGAGATTTCAAAAGCGATGGTGATGGAGAAAATCGCAGATATAAAAGCGCGAAATGTCGAGTATCTCATCTCTGCGGACGCGGGGTGCTTGCTAAATATCAGCGGTGCGATGGCAAAAAATGGCGTTAGCGTGAAAGCAGTGCATTTATATGACTTTATCGCTGAACGAATCGAATTGTAGATAAGGGGGAGATTATGAGTAGTTTTCATTCAAAAGAGCAATATCACAAAATCATAAATGAGAAGCTAAATGACAAGCAAATGCGAGAAAATCTCAAATCAAGTATGCACACACTAAAAACAAATCGCAAAAATACCATCGCAAATCGCTACAATAATTGGGAGAGTTTGCGCGAGATGGGGCGCAAAGTAAAGCAAAACGCGCTTTCAAAACTGCCTGAACTTTTGGAGCGATTTGAAGTAAATGCGATAAAAAATGGCTTTAAGGTGCATTGGGCGAGTGACTCAAATGAAGCAAATGCGGTGATTTTAGACTTGATGAAAAAAAATAATGCAAATATGATTTTAAAAGGCAAATCGATGGCGAGTGAAGAGATTCACCTAAATCAATATCTAAAAGAGCACGGCATTGACGCAAAAGAGACGGATTTAGGCGAGTTAATCATTCAGCTAATCGATGAGCCGCCCGTGCATATCGTAGTCCCTGCGATTCACAAAAATCGCTTTGAGGTGTTAGATATTTTTAATAATAAATTAAATGCGAATTTGCAAAAAGAGGACGCAGACTCTATTGAAACGCTAAATGGCGTGGCAAGGACGCACCTGCGACAGAAATTTAAGGATTTTAAGATTGGGTTATCTGGCGTGAATTTTGCGATTGCAAATGAAGGGGCGATTTGGCTAATTGAAAATGAAGGCAATGGGCGGATGAGCACCACTGCGTGTGATATTCACATCGCCATTTGCGGTATTGAAAAGATTGTAGAATCTTTTGAAGATGCGAGTATTTTAGATATGCTATTAGTCCCAAGTGCCACAGGGGCGAATATCACTTGCTATAATAATATCATCTCCCACCCGCGCCAAAATGGCGAGTTAGATGGACCAAAAGAAGTGCATATCATTTTGCTAGATAATAATCGCTCTAAAATGTTGGCAGATTCGCATTATTATCGTGCGCTAAGTTGCATTCGCTGTGGGACTTGCCTAAATCACTGCCCGGTGTATGATAAAATCGGCGGACACGCCTATCTTACGACTTATCCCGGTCCTATTGGCGAAGTGGTAAGTCCGCAGATTTTTGGCATTGATAATTGTGCGCCGATGCTAAATTTATGCTCTTTGTGTGGGCGATGTAGCGAAGTATGCCCTGTGAAAATCCCACTAGCGGAGCTAATAAGAGATTTACGAAGCGAAAAGGCGGGGCAGGGGCGCAAAGGCGTGGTAGGATATGCGAATGTAAAACGAAATGAAAGGGATAAGCGAAACTTTGCGATTTTCGCAAATGTCGCTACGAGCGGATTTAAGTGGCGTGTGGCAAACTCGCTAGTGGGGATTTTAGGTAAGTTTGGAGCGATTTTTGGCAGGATAAATCCCGAATTAAGCGCGTGGATGCAAAATCACACATTTCCGCAGTTAGATGGGAACTTACACTCAAAAGTCAAAAAAATGCAGGGGGTGATTTATGAGTAAAGAGGCGATTTTAAATAGCGCAAAGAGCGCGTTGCAAAGCAATAAATTAAAGGACGCAGTCCGCGAATACGGCGGAGAGATTAAGCACGGCAAAGACACTCTAATCGATGAATATATCGCAATGCAGAGCGCAAATAAGGGCATTATCGTAGAATCTAGCGATTTGACAGCGGATTTGGCGCAGATTCTGCGTGATTTGGGTTCAAAAAGCAATATTTACGCCAAAAACGCAGAATCTTTCATCGCCCCGCTAAAAGATGAGTTTAATCTCACCGCTTATGATAAAAGCGTGGATGAGATTCGCGATACGCTTTTTAGCACGGATACGGCGATTATTAAGGCGGAGTGCGGGATTGCGGATATTGGCGTATTTGGCGTGGCAAGTAGCGCGGATAATCCGCGATTGGCGAGTTTGATTACCAAAAATTGCATTGTGATTTTGGAGAAAAAAAATATTGTGAAAAGCATAAAGGACGGCATCGCAAAACTGCGTGGCGAAAATCTGCCTAGCAATATGATTTTAATCGCCGGTCCTTCGCGCACAGCGGATATTGAGCTAAAAACGGTGTTTGGTGTGCACGGACCGCAGGTTGTGTATATTATTTTGGTGTAGAAAATGCGCGTAATTTTGCTTTGTGGTTTTATAATTTTTAACGCACTTTTGGCGCAGAATCTCGCATTAAATCCGCAGAATCTCGCATTAAATTCGCAGAATCTCGCGCCAAAATCGCAGAATCTAAATGCACCAAATCCGCAAAATCCCAAAAAACCACATTACATCCTCCCGCAAAAACCGCTCATCGTGGAATATGATGCCTTTAAACAAGCAGAGAAGTTCTGCGCTACTCAAAAGGGCGATAATCTATCGTGCTTGATTGGCAATCTGCGCCCTTTTAACGGGCATATTTGGACGAAAATAAGCGGTGGCGTGGGGCATTTTGCCATTATTTTTTACGCACTTGATAGCAAGGCAAATATCACCCACGCACGAGGGATAAAGGGGCGATTTTGCGAGTTTTACGATACGCTTGGAGGGCGGCATTTTAGCGAGCTGCGGGGCGATGGGATTAGCTATGTGGTGAGTTATCCATTTAATGCGAGTTCATCGCGCAATCCCGCCTTTATCTCTTGCGGATTTACGCAGGGCAAGGCAAAAGTGGCGCAAACTTCACAGGCAATTAGCGTCATTCCGCATAGCATACATTTAAATGTCGCATTTATGGACGCAAAAAATAATCTAATGGATTTCAGCGTGGCGCAAAATCTCACGCTAAAAGCGCAAAATAATCCGCTCTTAATCACTCCAAACGCGACTGCGCGAACGGCAAATGGGGCGATTGATAGAGGATTTAGCGAGAAGCTAGTCCCGCTGTATGTGAGATTTCGCGCCGATAGCGGACTTTGCGCTAGTGTGGGGGAGCAAATCACAGGCAGTGCGACATTTAAAAACGGGCGATTGGCGGGGAATAATTTAAGCGTGAATTTTAGCGATGTGGCAAATGGCGAGTTAGAAATCGCGTTTGTAAATAAACTTGATTGGCGCGATAGGATGGAGGGGAAATGCGTGGATTCTGCGAATTTTAGCGCAGAATCTAATTTTGCAGAATCTCCCGCAAACTTCGCACAAAACGCAGAATCTAATGTAAATTTCACGCAAAACGCAGAATCTGCGCTAGATTCTGCGAATTTTAGCGCAGAATCTCATAAAAACGCAGAATCTAATTTTATCGCAGAATCCACCACAAAATCTAGCGGGAAAATCCCCTGTCAGCGTCCCATCGTCCTTAAAAAGCGCGTGTCGATTATCCCGCATTCTTTTAGCGCGATTTTGGAAAATAATGGGCGGATGCTTTATTACAATCAGCATTCCTTTATCCCCGCAATTCCGTATCTCCCCTTTGCTAAACTCACGCTAAATGCGCTAAACTCGCAGAATCTGCCTTTGAAAAACTTCACAAGCACCTGCTACGCGCGAGATTTAAGCATAAAGTTTGATGACAAAATAAACAATTTTATTTTTATAAACGAAAATATGCCCGATTCAATCATCCCTAAAAATACATTTTTGGATGCTTCGATTTCTCGTGTGGTGCGGAAAATCTCGGTGAGCGGAATAAAAGATAGGGATTTAACCCCGCTTGATTTGTTTAACTCTCGCGTGGTGAATTTAAATGATGGCGTGTTGCAAGTGGAGTTTTTGGGCGATTTGGGGGTGAAGTATGCTATCAAACCGCTCATTAAAAAAGATTGGCGAATCGCCCTAATGCGCGGGAAAATCGCACTTTTGCCAAATGCAAATGCAAATGAAAGTTTGGTAGCAAATCCAAAGATTGCCTATCAGTTTTTCTGCAAATCGCCTGCGTGCAAAATCGTGGATATTGAGAGCGTGATTTCCCCGCGCACGCGCCTGCCAAAGGCAAATGCGGGTAATTGGTATGTGAATACGGCGCATTGGCGCGACTTTAAGGTGGTGGCGCAGAATCTCGCACTTGGCGAAAATATAAGCGTATTTTCGCTTGGAAGCGTGGTAAATGGCGTCCAAACCCTCGCCCTAAAAAGCACGCAAAAAGGCAAGTTTGACATAAAAATAATGCAAGGCAGTGGCGAAAATGACTTCGCGCAGTTTTTATACTTTTCGCCCGCGTTTGAAAATATCCGCGAGGATTTGGGCGAGAGCGTTGAAATTGAATTTAGATAGAGTTTAGAAAGGTGTAAGGTTATGAAAATATTAAATATCGCCTGTGGGAGCAGAATCTCGCTAGATAAAAATCACATTTGGGAAAATATCGACTTTTCTCCGCTTGATAAGCGCGTGAAAAAGGTGAATTTGCTGAAAAAACTGCCCTATCCAAATGAGACTTTTGATGTGGCGTATAGCAGTCATTTTTTGGAGCATTTGACAAAGGAAAATGCACTGCTATTTTTGCGCGAAGTGCGGAGAGTGATGAAAAAAGGCGGAATTTTACGCATTGTGGTGCCTGATTTGGAAAATGCGGTGAATGAATATTTGAATATCCTTAAAAAATTGCGCAATAGGGGGGGGGCAAAATCAATTAAAAGAAATTTGGGAGCGGTATGATTGGATTTTAGTGGAGTTATTTGACCAAATGATACGCGTAAAATCAGGCGGTGAGATGGGAAAATATCTGCAAAATCTGCAAATTGACTCGCAAAATTTGCACAAATCGCAGAATCTGCAAAGCGACTTGCAAAATCCGCATAAATCGCAGAATCTGCAAAGCGACTTGCAAAATCCGTATAAATCGCAGAATCTCCCCAAATTTAGCGATGATTTTAGAAAATACATTATTTCTCGCACGCAAGATTCTGCGCCAAATGCGCTAAATGCGCCAAAAACGCGCTTTATTGACAAACTCACAAAAGACAAAATTGCAAATAAATTCCTAAATCTATATTTGCGTTTTGTGCGATTTCTAATCCCGCCGTCCTTGCGCGATGAGATTTTCATCCAAACGAGTATTGGCGAGCGGCACAAATGGGCGTATGACGAACTTTCCTTAACGCGAATGCTGCAAAATGCGGGGTTTGGCGAGTGCAAAAGATTTGAGTTTAATACCTCGCAGATTCTGCATTTTAATGAGTTTTTGCTAGATTGTAATGAAGGTGGAGGGGCGTATAAAGGGGCGAGTTTGTATGTAGAAACGCGCAAATAGGGGCAATTTGTCTTTGGGTATTCAATTCACACGAAGTTTGCCCCATTGCGTCGTCAATGAACCACTAGTTCTATTTCCTAGCAACGGGGCAAACTTCGTGCAAAGCAACACCGCAATTACTTCGGTTGTTGCTTCGCTACGCTCGCAAAACAAGGCAAAGCCGAAGTTTATTTATCCAATCCTGCGGATTGAGATTCTGCGAATCGCAGAATCTAGTGCTATTTTTCGTCATTGCGAACGAGCGAAGCGAGTGTGGCAATCCAAAAAAAATGTCATATTTAGCGAAGTGAAATATTTCAAAAATTTTAAACAAAAGAGATTCTTCGCCTACGGCTCAGAATGACAATATGGAGGGCGATTTGCAGAATCTAAAATTCTCCCCATTTCCAAGCGCGTGAGGATTTACACAAAACTCTCTCCCTCACTTGCGGAGGGGATTAAGTGGGTGGGTAGATTCTGCGAAAAACGCAGAATCTAGCGCAAAAAATCCAAAAATCGCAGAATCTGCCCCCACTTCGTCATTGCGAGGCAGTTTGAGCGAAGCGAAAACAACGAAGCAATCCAAAAAAAAAAAAAAAAAAAAATAAAATAAAATGGATTGCCACGATTTGCCAAAGGCAAATCTCGCAATGACGAAAATAAACACAAAATCTCGCAATGACGAGATTTAGTTGAGACTCTTTGCTTCACACTTTGTGCTTCGCGCGAGAATGACAATTTAAGATAAATTCTGCGAATTTCGCAGAATCTAATAGATTGCTTCGGCACTTTGTGTCTCGCAATGACAAAGTGGAGGCAGATTCTGCAATTTGCATTTGATTTGCAGAATCTTTTGCTTTATTTGAGATTTTCGCCTATGGCTTAGAATGACAAAAAATCGCAGAATCTAAATTATAGATTGCCACGATTCTGCTTCGCAGAATCTCGCAATGACGAAGTGGAGGCAGATTCTGCGTTTTTAGTTTCAATTGCAGAATCTTACGCGCCGTTACAAACAAAGCAAATGATTACCAAAAAAACAAATTGCGCCACCCAAACGCCACTAAAAAAACAAATCACAAAACACCAAATCGCCACCCAAAAACAAATCACAACAAAGCAAATCGCCTCAAATCACATTTCCATCCCATACAAATGATTTATCGCCTCCACGAGCGAGAGCGCAATCGTCCGCATAAAACTCAAATCATTTAGCATCGAAGTGCCCTCCGCGAAACTTATGCTTTTCCCCGCCACAAGCGCATCGATTTTGTTTATAATATCCAAATCATCATATTTGAAAAACGCCTTGTATTTTATGATTTTTTTCACGATGGGGGCGTTTTCCTCGCTGTCAGTTATTCGCAACTCTTCGATTGCACGAAGCAACTTTGCCAAAGTCCCGCGCATTTTGCCATACTCATCGGCAAGGACGGCATTTTGCGAGAGAGAGTATTTTTGCAAATTCTTTTGCACCAATCGCATTTGCTTTGTGGCATCGACAATGCTTTTCCCCGCCATTTGCAGGGCAAAGACCTCTTTCATCTGCGCTTCCTGCCCCATTTTTGTTTTGGCACTCGCGGTAAATTCCATAATGGCGTTTGAGAGCGACTTGATTTTACTCTCATACAGCGCGTCAATATCGATTTCATCTTTTAGTATTTTCTTATTTTTTAGCAAATTGTCAATCGGCTCAAATGAGCGAATCTGCGTCCTATCAAACCCAATGCTCTTTGCGATAATCCCTAGCGCGTTGTCATAAAGGTGCTTTGTCTCATTTTTAATCGCCTCCAATGACGCGTTTGCAAAGTCGATTTTTGATTCGTCCAAATAAATGGGACTATCCAAATCCCCGCTTTTGCGCTCTCTCACAAATCGCATTAAATAATACACGAATCGTTTAAGTAGCGGGATTATAAGTGCGATTCGCAACACATTAAAAATTGTGAGAAATATTGCAACTTTGAGATTTATATCCGCAATGTGAAGCGCATTTGAAGCAATCTCCGTAATCCACAAAAACGGCTCATACAAAATCACCGCAATTAGCGCGGTGATGAGATTAAATGAAATATGCGCCACAGCCAAGCGTTTGCCATCGATACTCGCATTTAGCGCGCCAAGTCCCGTTGTGATAGAGCTACCAAACTGCGCTCCGATTGATAGCACCATTCCAGATTCAAGCGACATTTGCCCTGTGCTTAAAGTCGCCATAATTAGCACCAGCGTGGCGTGGGTGGATTGCATAATGAGCGTTGCCATCGTGCCAACAAGGAAAAAGATTAGCATTCCGCCAAATCCACTCATATTATAGCGCGTGAAATCAAGCACTTCTTTGTAGGAATCAAAGCCGATTTTTATATACGCAATGCCTAAAAACACAAAGCCAATCCCAGCCAACACATAGCCAAAGCCTTTGACTGCCTTTAATTTATGAAATAAAAACACCACGCCAAAGGCAATGATAGGCAGTGCGAATGATGAAATATTTGCTTTATTGCCAATTAGTGCGATAATCCAAGCACCCGTGCTATTGCCTAAATTTGAGCCTAAAATAATGCCTACGCCTTGAATTAGCGAGATGATACCAGCTGAAACAAATGAAATCGCAAAGAGCGATACAAGCGTAGAACTTTGCATAAAAGTCGTGGCAACCGCGCCAAAGAGAATGCTTTTTAGGGTGCTATTTGTGGCAGTTTTCATCGCACCCTCCAAAAATCCGCCGCTTAACATTTTGAATCCATCTTGCATTACAAGCATACCAAATAAGAAAACCGCCGCGCCAGAGATGATTTCGATAGTCGCGCTGTATTTGTAAAATATGTAGCATAGCGCAAGCATCGCTATTGGGATAAATATCTTTTGCATTTCCGCCCTTTGTGTAAGTGATAAAAGCGGAGATTATATCATAATTTGAATTGATTTGGAGAATCTAATGGGTAGATTTTGGGATTTTTGGCGTGAATCGCAGAATCTGTGATTGAAATATTTATAGATTCTGCGAATTTCTTGGGGATTTATAGATTCTGCGAATTTATAATTTTTGCACCAAATAAGTGCAAAATTTATTTACAAAATCTATAAATCATCATCTATAAATCATTATCTTGCCACGCTTTTAGTTTTTTATACAACTGCGCTTTTATGCGACTTATCGCACCGCTGTAATTACTCGCTTTGCCGATGATTAAAGTATTGAAAATCGCATTACCCACGCAGTCTTTGATATTTACTTCAAGTGTGATTTTCACCTCATCGCCTTTTTGAATGCTGTATCGATTTTCAATCATAAATGTCTTATCGCCTTTTTGCTCTAATGTGAAAAATTTCTTATATTCCGCATTCAGCCCGCTATCCACGCGACTAAAAGTCTCACTGCTACCACTTGCAAACGCCACATAATACCCGCGCGAATTATTTGAAAGCAGATTCTGCAAATCATCGATTAGCTTTTGCGCGATTACCTTGCCATCTAATGCGCGGATTTGCATTGCCTTATTTGCGAGGATATCGTAATGCTTTGCTAAACTCACCTTGTGCTTTGGCGAGATTGTGGCGCATTTCATCGCGTTTGCGTCATCTAAAAGCGTGTTTATGGCAATTTTGGCAGTTTCGATGTCTGTGTTTAGTTGCTTTATGATTTTGTGCTTTGCTATGCGAGATTTCACATAAAAGACGCCATCAACTTCCTCTTGCTTAATATATTCCACGCTATTTAGCTCAATGCCAAGCACGCTTACATCGATTTTTGAATCCGCCTTATTGCTTTGCAAATCATTGATTTGTGATTGCTCGATGCTTGTGGCAGACTCGATTTTTAGCGAGATTTGCGAACTTAAATCATTTAGCGCGACACTTTTCGCAGAATCTAGCGTATCTCCGCTCCCCACGCCATATAAATACGCAGAATCTTCGTCATTTTCCAAATACCACGCAGGATATTTCACATCCCCACAAGAGCTGATTATAAAACTAACAAAAAAAATACATAAGATTCTGCGATAGAATCTAGTCATTCTTAAATCCATCAATTAGCTCATCGACAGATTTTGCTAACGCTTTTGCCGCTTCTTTATCCACGCCATCGGCTTTCATAAGATTTTTTTTGAGTAAATCCGTATCTAATTGCTTAACTTCCACCAAAACCCACATATCATTTGTTTTGCTAATCCATTTTTTAGTAGCTTTTGAACCTGCTAAAACCTTGCTTACACTTATGCGAATCGCCTGAACTGCCTCTTGATTTACACTTTCGCTATCGCTAGTATTTAGCTCTCTATATTTGCTTTCAACATTTGCTGAAATCTGTCCTGCTAGTTTGTTTCTAGCGTCTGCTTCTGCTTGGGTTACCGCAAAGCTAATGTTGCCATTTTTGATTTTCGCGCTACCACTTGCGCTTAAACCGCTTGATTCGCCCAAAACCCATTCAGGTGCGCCATCTAATGCCGCATTGATTTCTGCATTATCCGTTGCAATATTGCTAGTGCCACATCCGCTAAATACAAATAATCCAAACACCACCGCTACTAATAAACTTCTCATCTTTACCTTCCTTTTTTTAAAATAAAATTTCGCATTGTAACTTAAAATTATTGAATTTTTATAAAAATCATAAAAATTAGCAGTTATTCTTTTAAAAAGTGCTACAATCACATTTCATTTTAAATCAAAGGGAGGTAGTATGGAGGATAATAAAATTATCGAGAGTTACACGGGCGTAGCCAAAGGCAATAAGGCAAGTAGAATGCCTGCCACGCTAGATTGGCTACAAAGCGCGAGTGGGCTATTTTTGGCGTTGTTTATGATAGCGCATATGTTTTTTGTATCTAGTATTCTTATCAGTGAAAAGGCGATGTATAAAGTTACGAAATTTTTCGAATTAAGCTTTATATTTGAAGGCGGATGTCCGCTTGTGGTGTCAATCGTGGGGATTGTGGTGTTTTCGGTGTTTGTTTTACACGCGCTTTTGGCGATGAGGAAGTTTCCTATCAATTATCGTCAGTTTTTGCGATTCAAAACGCATAAAAATATGCTCCACCACAAAGACACTTCAAATTGGGGGATTCAGGCTTGCACGGGATTTGCGCTATTTTTCTTGGGGAGCATTCATTTATACATTATGATTACTCAGCCTCAAACAATCGGTCCTGTGGGCTCATCATATCGATTTGTCCATCAGCATTTTTGGGCGTTGTATATTGTGCTTTTGTTTGCAGTGGAGTTGCACGGCTCAATCGGGCTTTATCGTTTGGCTGTGAAATGGGGCTGGTTTGAAGCAAAAACGCCTGAGGCGACTTTGAAGCGACTACGCACTGCAAAAATCTGTATGAGCGTGTTTTTCATCGTGCTAGGACTTGCCACTTACGCAGCTTATGTGAAAAAAGGCATTAGTTTGGATAGAAAGACGGATTATATGCACTACGAATACACTGAATTTCAAAAATAAAGGGGAGATATATGAATATACAATACTGCGATAGTTTAATCATAGGTGGCGGTTTGGCTGGGCTTCGCGCAGCGATTGAGTGCAAAAAAATGGGATTAAGCACCATTGTTTTAAGCCTAATCCCTGTAAAGCGAAGCCACTCAGCAGCCGCACAGGGCGGAATGCAAGCAAGTCTTGGCAACTCAAAAATGAGCGATGGCGACAATGAGGACTTGCACTTTATGGATACTGTAAAAGGGAGCGATTGGGGTTGCGACCAGCAAGTGGCTAGAATGTTTGTAACCACTGCGCCAAAAGCGATTAGAGAACTTGCACAATGGGGCGTAGCGTGGAGTCGAATCAAAAAAGGCAAAAGAGATGCGATTATCAACGCACAAAAAACCACAATCGAAGAAGAGGATTTTAGGCACGGCTATATCCACTCACGCGATTTTGGTGGGACAAAAAAATGGCGCACTTGCTACACTTCGGACGCTACGGGACATTCGATGCTTTATGCAGTGGCAAATGAATCTATAAAGTTAGGCGTGGATATTCAAGATAGAAAAGAAGCAATCGCGCTAATCCACGAAGATGGCGTGTGCTATGGCGCAGTTGTGAGAGATTTGGTTACAGGCGAACTCATCGCATATATTGCCAAAGGGACACTAATTGCCACAGGTGGCTATGGGCGAATCTACAAAAACACTACAAACGCCGTTATTTGCAATGGCGTGGGCGCAGGAATCGCATTAGAGACAGGAATCGCAAAGTTAGGCAATATGGAGGCAGTGCAATTTCACCCCACGCCAATCGTGCCTAGCGGGATTCTTTTGACGGAAGGTTGCAGGGGCGATGGCGGAATCTTGCGTGATGTCGATGGCTATCGCTTTATGCCAGATTATGAGCCTGAGAAAAAAGAACTTGCAAGCCGAGATGTGGTTTCACGCCGAATGATGGAGCATATCC
Organism: Helicobacter sp. 23-1044; assembly: GCF_053654695.1. Classification (NCBI taxonomy): domain Bacteria; kingdom Pseudomonadati; phylum Campylobacterota; class Epsilonproteobacteria; order Campylobacterales; family Helicobacteraceae; genus Helicobacter; species Helicobacter sp. 23-1044. The sequence goes on along the minus strand of NZ_JBSIUQ010000004.1, from coordinate 75,043 downwards.
GCAAAGGCAAGGGCGCAAAATCCCCTTATGGCGACCATATTTGGCTTGATATTTCGATTTTGGGAGCGGAGCATATTCACAAAAATTTGCGTGATGTTTATGACATTTGCAAGATTTTTAATGGCATTGATGTAACCAAACAATGGGCACCTGTGCGCCCAATGCAGCATTATTCAATGGGCGGGATTCGCACAAATTATAAGGGCGAGTCGCATTTAAAAGGACTCTTTGCCGCAGGTGAAGTTGCGTGCTGGGATTTGCACGGATTTAACCGATTAGGCGGAAACTCTGTAAGCGAAGCGGTGGTAGCTGGAATGATTGTGGGCGATTATTTCCGCGAATATTGCGAAAAGAAAAAGATAACGCTAAAAACAAGCACCATCGAAAAGGCACTAAAAGCGCAACAAGATTATATCGAAAGCCTAATAAACGCCAATGGCAAGGAAAATATCTTTGAGATTAAAAAGCAAATGACAGAGATTATGGATAATAATGTAGGCATTTTTAGAGATGGAGAGCATTTGCAAAGCGCACTCAAAGGACTTGCCGAGCTTTATAAGAAAAGCAAAAATATCCGCATAAGCAACAAAAATCTGCATAATAATCCCGAGTTAGAGGAAGCATATCGCACGCAAAAAATGCTAAAAATCGCCCTTTGTGTGGCGCAAGGCGCATTTAATCGCACCGAATCACGCGGGGCGCACACACGCGAGGACTATCCAAAACGCGATGACAAAGATTGGCTAAAACGCACCCTTGCTTCGTGGGAGAAGCCCGAAGATGATATGCCGACAATAAGCTATGAGGATTTGGATGTCAAAACTATGGAGATTCCCCCTGCTTATCGTGGATATGGCGCCAAGGGCAATATTATCGAGCACCCTGACACCGCAGCGCGTCAAGCACAAGTCGATAATATCACCGCCACTATGCAAAAAGAGGGCAAGGATAGATATGCGATTCAAGAGGCTTTGATGAAATTTGACTTGCAACCGCAATATAAAGCGAGAAATCAACGATTAGGAGATGCAAAATGAGTGAGAGAATTATAACAATTAGGGCATTGAAATACGACCCATTAAGCGCGATAAGCAAACCGCATTTTAAAGAATACAAGCTAAAAGAGCTTGATTCGATGACTATTTTCATCGCGCTAAATGCGATTAGAGAGACACAAGATGCAGATTTAAGCTTTGATTTTGTGTGCCGTGCAGGGATTTGCGGAAGCTGTGCGATGATGATAAATGGAGTGCCAAAATTAGCGTGTAGGACGCTAACAAAGGACTATCCAAGTGGCGTAATCACACTAGCACCGCTACCTGCATTTAAGCTAATCAAAGATTTGTCCGTAAATACGGGCGTTTGGTTTGAGGGAATGACAAAGCGCGTGGAGGGCTGGATTCACGCAAAGAGCGAAAAAAGTATCGCAGAATTAGAAGAGCCAATCGAACCCGAAGTGGCTGACGCGGTATTTGAGCTAGATAGGTGCATTGAGTGCGGTTGTTGCGTGGCTGGGTGCGCTACAAAAGTAATGCGTGATGATTTTATCGCACCTGCTGGGCTAAATCGCGTGGCTAGATTTATGATAGACCCGCACGATAAGCGCACAGAGGCTGATTACTACGAATTAGTCGGCAACGATAACGGCGTATTTGGCTGTATGTCGCTAATGGCGTGCCAAGACTACTGCCCAAAAGAACTGCCTTTGCAAAGCAAAATCGCATATTTGCGCAGAAAAATGGTAGCACAGGCGTTTAAGTAAGCGCAGAATCTCGCGCCAAAATCTTAAATAGATTCTGCGAATTATAAGAAAAACGCAGAATCTCGCAATGACAAAAATTCGCAGAATCTTGCAAAAAACGCATTAGATTCTGCGAAATATAATTTTAAGGACTAATAATGGCGATGGTGTTAAATAAAAGCACACAAATTTTGATTGATAATTTTATCGATAAGCATTTTCAAGGAAAAGACAAAGCAAAAATAAAGAAAGATGCGCTAGAAATCGCAGATTCTATATTGGAGCAAAGCAATAAGGATGTGGATAAATTAGCTACAAAAAATGATATTTTAGAGATTAAATATGAATTGCTAAAATGGCTCGTTATGACGCAGATTGCGATTGCTGGACTATTAGTCGCTACAAAACTTATGTAAAAGATTCTGCGAAATCGCAGAATCTAATTTAAATTGTCATTTTGAGTGTAGCGAAAAATCTCAAAAAAAAGAGATTCTTCGCTCACTTAGAATGACAAAAAAATTTGGATTGCCGCGTTCGCTACGCTCACTCGCAATGACGAAAAATCGCAGAATCTCGCAAAAATTCGCAAATTTTGCAGAATCTTAATGCCAAATTCCCACAGATTCTGCGTTTTTTCTTATTTAATAAAATATTAACGATTTTTTTAATATAATCACAAATTTTTATTTTTAAAGATAAGGATTTTGCGTGGAGTGGATGGATAGCGCATTTAGCGATATTGAAAATGCAAAGAATTTAGATGAGTTAGAAAAAATTCGCATTAGCATTTTGGGTAAAAAAGGCAAATTAACAGAGGAATTTAGCAAGTTAAAATCGCTAGATTCTGCGGTAAAAAAGGAAGTGGCAAAAAAGTTAAACGACGCAAAGAGCGAGTTTGAAGGCGCACTAGCAAAGGCAAAGCGCGACATTTCGCAAAAAATATTAGCGCAAAAAGTGGAGAGTGAGAAAATCGATACTTCGCTTTTTACGCCAAATGCGGTGCAAAATCTCGCCCACCCCATAAACTGCACTTTTGATAAAATCATCGATTATTTTGTCGGGGCGAATTTTAGCATTTCAAGCGGTCCGCTAATTGAGGATGATTTTCATAACTTTGAGGCGTTAAATCTCCCCAAATTCCACCCTGCGCGAGATATGCAGGATACTTTTTATTTTAAGGATTCGCATTTGCTTCGCACGCACACTTCGCCCGTGCAAATTCGCTCAATGCAACGCCTGATAAAATCAAAAGGCAAATTTCCGCTAAAAATTATCTCGCCGGGCGCAGTTTTTAGGCGTGATTATGATATCACGCACTCGCCTATGTTTCATCAAGTGGAGGGACTTGTGGTAGATAGCGGGAATAAGATAAGTTTTGCGAATTTAAAATTTATTTTGGAGGATTTTTTGCGCTATATTTTTGGCGATGAGATAAAGGTGCGATTTAGGGCGAGTTTTTTCCCATTTACCGAACCAAGCGCGGAGGTGGATATTGGATGTATTTTTTGCAAAGGGAAGGATGAAAAATGTCGCGTTTGCAAGGGGAGCGGATTTTTAGAAGTGCTTGGATGTGGCGTGGTAAATCACAGCGTTTTTGGCGCACTGAAATTAAAAAATGTCAGCGGATATGCCTTTGGACTTGGCATAGAGCGATTTGCGATGCTTTTATATGGCATAAATGATTTGCGTAGTTTTTATGAGAGCGATTTACGATTATTGGAGCAGTTTTAATGAAATTTAGCAGAAATTTATTATCAAAAATCATTGATATTTCAAAAGTTAGCGATGAAGTCCTTTACAAAACGCTAAATGATATTGGATTGGAAGTAGAGAGTTTTAGCAAAATTAGCGTGCCTAAAAATGTCGTAATCGGCAAGGTGGTGGAAAAGTCAAAGCACGAAAACGCCGATAAATTAAGCATTTGCAAAGTTGATATTGGAAGCGAAGTTTTGCAAATCGTGTGTGGCGCGAAAAATGTCGCCAAAAATCAAATCGTCCCTGTGGCAAAAGTCGGCGCGAAACTCGGCGATTTGGAGATAAAAAAGGGAAATTTGCGTGGCGCAGAATCTAATGGGATGATTTGCTCATCTACCGAACTTGGATTGCCAAAGATTGAGGAAGGCATTTTTGTTTTGGATGATAGCATTGGCGAAGTTGTGCTTGGCAAGGAACTTTGCGAATACACGCTTTTTGATGATAGCATTTTTGAGATTGCAATCACGCCAAATCGTGGGGATTGCCTAAGTGTATTTGGCGTGGCGATGGATTTACTTGCCGCACTAAATTTAAATTTACAAACGATAAAAAATAGAGAGAAAAATAATGAAATCGCCCCCGGCATTGGCAGAATCTTAAATATTTCCTTTGAGAAAAATCTCCACACTTCACTTTGCTACAAAGTCGCTCAAATCAAAGATTTATATTGCAATGCGGAGTTACGCCTAAATCTCGCGATAAATGATATGTTAAGCGATGATTGTCTGCATAATATGCTACGATTTAGTTGCTATATGACGGGAGTTATCATCCGCGCGTATGCCTTTGATAAGTTTGCAAACTCTGAGGATAAAATCATTTTGCAAATCAAAAGAGATGAGAATGGAATGGAGGGCGTATTTTTCGAGGATAAAAAACTCTCAACAATCGGTTTGGGCGATGAGATTTTGGCAAATAAGCATTCGCAACTTGTGGTTTTTGAGGCGAGTTTCATCCCACCGCACATAATCGCAGAATCCATCTTTAAAAACGCCATAAAAAGCGACTGCAAAACTTCGTATTTATCTAAAAGAGGCAGTTCGCCGCTGCTTGAAGATGGCATTTTGTGTATTTCGTATTTGTTAGAGAGTATGTCGCAAAGCATTATTTACTCATCCACGCAAAATTTGCTCCAAAACTACCCACAGCGCAGAATCGACTTTCACTTTGAGGATATTAGCGCAATTATCGGCAATATGATAAAAAATGAGGAAATTACAAGCATTCTAAATCGAATGGGATTTATGATAAACTCCGCTAGTGATGATAAAATCAGCGCAATCCCCCCGCGCTACCGCCACGATATAAGGTTTGTGCAAGATATCGCAGAAGAGATTTTGCGACTAAAAGGCATTGATTTAGTGGAGGCAAAGGCGCAGATTCTGCCAAATAGCGCGAATATAAATGATGATTATAGATTTTATAAATTTAGGCGAAATATCGCTAAAAAGGCGATTTCACGGGGATTTTTTGAGGCGTTGCATTATGTATTTTGCCAAAGGGCGACTTTGGAAAAGTATAATCTGCCCTTGATTGCGGAGAATTTAGACTTGCTAAATCCTATCACAAATGAGTTAAACACCCTTCGCACTTCGCTTATCCCTTCAATGCTTGATTCGCTAAAACGCAATCAAAATTTTGGGTATGAAAAACTTGCACTTTTTGAAATGGGAAGCATTTATAACGCAAAGCGGGAGGAATCGCAGAATCTCGCCTTTGTAGCGGGAGGATTAAAAAGCGAGTGCAAATATCCCACGCCAAAGGGGGAAAAGTGGGATTTTTATGCGTTTGCAAGTGCGATTAGCGATATTTTGGGTGGAGTGGAGTTAGAAAACGCAGAATTTGCGGTGGATTCTGCGAAAGATTCTGCGGTAAATTCAAATAAAGATTCTGCAAATAAAGATTCTGTCAAACGCAAGAAAAGTGCAAAATATGCCACATTCGCAGAATCTAGCGGCGATTTATTCCACAAAGGCATTTGCGCAAAAATCATCAAAAATGGCGCAATAGTGGGCATAATCGGCGCGCTAAATCCATTTATCGCAAGTGATTTGGAGATGGAAAATATTTTTATGGCGCAAATTGATTTGGAGAGTCTTTTTAGTGCAGAGAAAAATACCGCATTTATGGAGTTTTCACACTTTCAGGGGATGGATAGGGAATTTAGCATTTTGGTAGATAAAAACACAAATTTTAGCGAGATAAAAAGAGCGATTTTAGAGGCGAAAATCCCGCACCTAGCGAAAATTACCGCCCTTGATTTATACAAAAGCGATGAGTTTGGAGATAAAATTAGCATTAGTTTTAAGGCGACATTCCAAGCGATGGATACCACGCTAAAAGCGCAGGATTTGGGCGATAAGAAAATATTGGAGATTCTGCGCCAAACTTTTAATGCGGAGATACGATGCGAATAACGAGCATTTCGCCCAAAAGCGCGGGATTTGGGGCGGAGATTACAAATATTGCAAGTGATAAATCAATCTCGCATCGCGCGGTAATTTTTGCGTTTTTAAGCGAAGGGGAGAGCAAAATCCGCAATTTTTTATTTGGCGAGGATACGCTAAATACGCTAAAAATCGCAATGCAGTTAGGAATGCGCGTTTTTGCGGATGGCAAAGCAGTGCAAAATATCACCCAAATCCCGCAAGGTGCGGAGTTAAAACTGCTTCGCCACAAAGATGGCATTTTGGAGGCAGATGATATTTTAGACTGCGGAAATGCTGGGACTGCCATTCGCCTGTATTTGGGACTTTTGGCAGGGCAGAGTGGCAAATATTTCGTGCTTACAGGCGATAAATATTTGCGAGTGCGCCCGATGGGACGAGTGATTGCGCCTTTGCGAAGTATCGGTGCGGAGATTTATGCTAGGGCAGGGCAGGTTGCGCCAATTACGATTTTGGGGCGAAAATTATCGCATTTTTCATTTCATAGCAAAATCTCATCTGCGCAGGTAAAAACCGCGATGATTTTAGCAGCCCTAAACGCAGAATCTAGCGAAAAAAGCGCATTTAGCGAAGTCTCATTAAGTCGCAATCACAGCGAAAAAATGCTACTTGGAATGGGAGCGAATTTAGAAATTTGCGAAAATAAAATCGTAATCACCCCGCTAACTTCCCCGCTAAAACCGCTAAATTTAAGCATTCCATCCGACCCATCAAGTGCGTTTTATTTCGCTATTTTGGCACTTATCACAAACTCCCATATTGTGCTAAAAAATATGCTTTTAAACAAAACTCGCATTGAGGCATTTTGCGTGTTGCAAAAAATGGGGGCAAAAGTTGAGATAAAATGCGAAGATTCTGCGTTTGAGGAAGTGGGGGAGATTTGCATTTATAAAGATTCTGCGCTAAAAGCGGTGGAGTTAAGCGAAAATATCGCTTGGTTGATTGATGAAATCCCGGCATTAGCGGTTATCTTTGCCTTTGCTAGTGGCAAAAGCGTGGTTAGAAACGCAAAAGAGTTACGCACAAAAGAAAGCGACAGAATTAAAGCAACTTTGCAGAATCTAATTAAATTTGGCGTGGAGTGCGAGGAATTTGAAGATGGATTTAGCGTTTGTGGTGGATTTAAAATGCCAAATAAAAAAGTTTCAATCGATAGTTTTGGCGACCATCGCATTGCGATGAGTTTCGCGCTATTTGGGGCGGTGTGCGAAGTTGAAGTGCTAGATTCTGCGTGTGTTGATGTGAGTTTTCCAAACTTTTTGGAGATTTTGGGGCGATTTGCGGAGATTGAAAATTATGAAAACTAAAAGAGCGGAGAAATATGGATTTTGCTTTGGCGTAAAAAGGGCAATCCGCCTTGCCGAGCAGAATAAAAATGCCATCTCATTAGGTCCGCTAATCCACAATCAAAAGGAAATCGAGCGATTAAAAAATGATTTTGGCGTAAAAGTCGAAATGGATTTAGAAAAGGTTAGCGCGGAAAAAAGCGTCATTATCCGCACGCACGGCATTCCAAAAAATGACTACAAAAAGTTAGCACAATCTAGCGCAAAAATCATCGATGCCACCTGCCCCTTTGTGAAAAAACCACAGCAAATCGCCAAAGAATTAAGCGAGGATGGGTATGAAATCATAATCTTTGGCGATGAAAATCACCCCGAAGTGAAGGGCGTGGCGAGTTATTGCGGGGAGCATTTTCAAATCATAATCCACAAAGACGCCCTGCAAATCCCACAAGGCAAAGTCGCCCTAATCTCGCAAACCACCAAAAATATCAATGATTTTTTAGAAGTGGCGAACTTTTTGATAGCGCACTGCGTGGAAGTGCGCGTGTTTAACACAATCTGCAATGCGACTTTTGATAATCAACACGCAGTTAGAGAACTCGCGCAAGAAGTGGATATTTTAATCGTTGTGGGCGGGAAAAATAGTAGCAACACAAAGCAACTTTTAAATATCGCCTTGCAATTTTGCAAGGATAGTTATTGCGTGGAGGATGAGAGCGACTTGCGGTGCGAGTGGTTCGCGGGGAAGGTGCTTTGCGGTATTACGGCGGGTGCTTCTACGCCTGATTGGATAATCAATAATGTCGAAGCGGAGATTCAAAAAATTTGAAATGCTGATTTTTTTGAATGCGATGGGTTTGGCGAAATGCGAGATTTTGGCGAAGTGCGGTTTTAGTGAAATGTGCGAAAATTTGAAGTGCGCGAAATTATCGAAATAAGGGGATTTGTAAGATGAAAATAGCGATTTTATGCGGTGGGAGCGGGAGTAGATTATTCCCAATTTCGCGCGAGTTGATGCCAAAGCAATTTGTGCCATTTTTTGGAGAAAACTCGCTTTTTAAAGAGACGATTTTGCGAAATCTGCCTTTTGCAGAGGACTTTGTGATTATCACAAATGAAGCGCATTATTTTTTAGCGAAAAACGAAGTTGAGGGAATATCGCAGAATCTGCATTTTATTTTGGAGTGCGTTTCTAAAAATACCGCTTCGGCACTGCTTTTTGTCGCACTGCAAAGCAAAAGTGATGAGGTGATTTTGGCACTGCCTAGCGACCATATTATCAAAGATTTGCCAAAATACAAATGCGCGATACAAAACGCAGAATCTCTTGCAAAGCAGGGTAAAATCGCCCTTTTTGGCATAACTCCCACAAACGCAAACACAGGTTATGGATACATTAGCGATAAAAATGGCAAAGTCGCCTTTTTTGAAAAACCCGATTTTGCCACCGCGCAAAAATACCTAAAAGATGGCGGATATTTTTGGAATAGCGGGATGTTTTGCTTTAAGGCGGGGGTTTTGATTGATGAATTCAAAAAATATCATCCAAAGTTGCTAAAACTCGCCCAAACCGCGCTAAAAAATGCACTCAAAGCAAGTGATTTTACGCATTTGAAATGCGAGGACTGCGAGAGTTTGGAGGATATTAGCATTGATTATGCGATAATGGAAAAGTCGCAAAATCTCGCGCTAATCAAAGCGGACTTTTCGTGGAGCGATGTGGGAAGTTTTGATGCGTTAAGCGATGAATACCCCAAAGATAGCGCGGGGAATGCGAGTAAAGGCGAAGTTTTGGCACTAGATTCTGCGAATAATTTTATTTTGAGTGAGAAACTCACCGCGCTTGTCGGCGCGAATGATTTGATTGTGGTGGATAGCGCGGACTGCCTTATGATTGCCAAAAGGGGGGAGAGTCAAAATGTCAAAAAAATCACCCAAATTTTAAAGCAAAAAAATAGCGATTTGGTGAAGTTTCATAATTTGGTTTTCCGCCCGTGGGGCAGTTATCAAGTGCTTTTGGAAAGTGCGTTTTATAAAATCAAAAAAATTGTCGTCCGCCCCAAAAAACGCCTGAGTTTGCAAAAGCACTTCCATCGCAACGAGCATTGGATAGTGGTAAGCGGAAGCGCGGTGGTTAGCGTGAATGGGGAGGAATTCGTCCTAAATCGCAATGAAAGCACCTATATCCCGATGGGAAGCGTCCATCGATTGAGTAATGAAGGGAAAATCGATTTGGTAATCATCGAGGCGCAGGTGGGCGAGTATTTGGGGGAGGATGATATAGTTCGCATTGATGATGATTTTAATCGAAAATAGGGGCAATTTGTCTTTGGGTATTCAATTCACACGAAGTTTGCCGTCCTTGCGTCGTCAATGAACCACTAGTTCTATTTCCTAGCAAGGCGGCAAACTTCGTGCAAAGCAACACCGCAAATACTTCGATTGTGATTACGCACTTCGTGCGAATCAAATTGCAAAAATCCCGTCATTGCGAGGCGAATATCGCCGAAGCAATCTAAAAAAAATCCGTCATTGCGAGAATGGACGAAGTCCATTCGTGGCAATCCATTTTTAGATTTTGCGATTATTTGTCATTCTCGCGCGAGTGAAACAAGCGAAGAATCTCTTTTGCTTTGAGATATTTCGCTTCGCTCAATATGACAGATATTTTTAGATTCGCCAAAATTCGCAGAATCTCTATTTTGTTCCCCCTCCCTTGCGGAGGGGGATTAAGGGGGTGGGTAAAATAATCCGTCATTGCGAGAATGGACGAAGTCCATTCGTGGCAATCCACAAAAAAAATTGTCATTCTGAGCGAACAAAGTGAGCGAAGAATCTCTTTTGCTTTGAGACTTTTGAGATATTTCGCTTCGCTCAATATGACAGATATTTTTAGATTCGCCAAAATTCGCAGAATCTCTATTTTGTTCCCCCTCCCTTGCGGAGGATTCTGCGATTTTTCCCCCTCCCTTGCGGAGGGGGATTAAGGGGGTGGGTAATTTTCGCATTAGATTCTGCGTGTAGATTCTGCGAAATGAGTGCAAATCGCAGAATCCGCATTACTCTCCGCCATTGCGAGATTTTGCGAATTTTACAGAATCTAATGCGTAGTCGCAGAATCCACTCCCATTTCGTCATTGCGAGGCACGAAGTGCCGAAGCAATCCAAGATTCTGCGATTTGCAGAATCTAATTAAAAAAAAACACGAAAATCGCAGAATCTAGTGCAAAAAAATCCGTCATTGCGAGAATGGACGAAGTCCATTCGTGGCAATCCACCACCACTTCGTCATTGCGAGGCGCACGAAGCGAAGCAAGTGCAACGAAGCAATCCAAGATTCTGCGATTCGCAGAATCTAAAACAGATTGGATTGCTACGATTCTGCTAACGCAGAATCTTGCAATGACGAAAGAAAATACGCTAAATTTTGAGAAATTTGCAGAATCTTAAAATGACGAAATAATGATTGATTGCCACGATTCTGCTAACGCAGAATCTCGCAATGACGGATTATTTTACCCACCCCCTTAATCCCCCTCCGCAAGGGAGGGGGAAGTTGTTTGATTTGCCCTCCGCAAGGGAGGGGGAAAAAGTCGCAGAATCCGCTACCATTTCGTCATTGCGAGGCGCACGAAGCGAAGCGAGTGCAACGAAGCAATCCAAGATTCTGCGTTTCGCAGAATCTAATAAACAAAACGGCGAAAATCTCGCAGATTCTGCAAATTAAATAAAAATCGCAGAATCTGAAAAGAGTTTCTTCGCTCGTTTCACTTGCGCGAGAATGACAAAAAAATATGGATTGCCACGATTCTGCTAACGCAGAATCTCGCAATGACGGCGTAATCATTTAGCAGAATCTCGCATAAAAACGCAGAATCTAACATAAAATCGCAGAATCTAAATAGAGATTCTTCGCTCACTTTGTTCGCTCAGAATGACAAAACAATAGATTGCCACGATTCTGCTAACGCAGAATCTCGCAATGACGGCGTAATAATTTCGCAGAATCTCGCATAAAAACGCAGAATCTCGCAATGACGGCGTAAGAGCAGATTCTGCGATTTTCGCGCGAGTCGCAGAATCTAACACAAAAAACACGAAATCGCAGAATCTAACACAAAAAAATCCCAAAATCGCAGAATCTAGTGAAAAAAATCCCCAAAATCCATCGCATTTCACAAATTGCCAAAATCCCATCACATTTCACAAATTCGCAAAATTCTAATATCGCTCACATAAATACACATAATCGCAGTATTTGCAGGGTTTTATATCCTCGCAGCGGGCGAAATCCACCTCGCCACCTAGCGCGCCAAGCGCAGAATGTAGCATCTCTTTTGCGCTTAATTCCGCGCTTTCATCCATAATAATTTCTTTATTATTTAGCAAGTCAAAATAAAGGCATTCGATTTCACAAGAGCCGTATTCGCGCTCAATAGCGAGTTTGTAAATCAAAAGTTGCAAAAATCCATTTTTCCCCAAAATGTCGGTTTGGAGTTTGTAGTCGATTATGCGGATTTTCTCCCCCACCTTGTCAATCCTATCGATTTTACAGGTGAAATCAAATCCGCCAAATGCAAATTCCACGCTTTTCTCCACCGCCAAAATTTTCGCTCCATTTTTTAACGCGCTACTTTGCTCTCTAAAAAACGCGCTTAATTTTTTTAGCATAATTTCTAAGTCTAATCTCTCGCTCTGCGCGTAAGATTCTGCGAATGCCCTAATTTTATGCAAATTAAAATCCTGCCCCATTTCGCAGAGTAAATTATGGATTTTTGTGCCTAAAAATTCCTCTTTTTCCTCGCTACTACGCAGTTTTTCGCATAAATATGAAAAGTAAAATTTCCGTTTGCAGTCTAAAAATATTTTTATCGAACTCGCAGAGAGGCGCATTTGCGGGACTTTTGCGATGATTTTATCATCAAAATATTTTTTTGCCTCGCCCACCTCATAAAAATGCCACATTTTATCGCCGTCAAACTCCGCCACCTCGCACAATTCGCCCAAATCATTTAGCAAACTCGCCACAGGCGCATTTTTGCAACACGCGATTTCGACAAATTCCGCATTATTTATCAGCATAAAATAATAGTGCCTTTGCAAGTTCTCTTTATCACGCAGAGTAGGGAGGTTTAGCCGCTTTCGCAACGCGGTATTTAGAAACATATCATTATCATTTAGCGCGGGGATAAACTCGCTATTAAAATCTACAATGATAACCCGCTCAAATTTAATCAACCTACTCTCCAAAATCCCCATTACACGCACTTTCCCGCCGTTATTATCATCTAAATTTTTGATATTTTTTAGCAGAAATTCGATGATTTCATCACTGCTTAAAGTCGCCAAAATCTCACGCATCGCAAAAATTTCCGCATCAAAGTCATTTTTCACCGCTTCTAAAATCTCATCACACGATTTTTGGCGTAGATTCTGCACTTTTTTAATCAACTTTATGTCCCTAAATCCCATCGCATAATTTAGATTTTTCTCAAACAACTGCAAATATTTCGCAAAATTCTCATCAGGCAAAATCACCGCAATGCTCTGCGCTCCGTCACTCAACCACTCATTTATCTTCGCAATCACAAGCAAAACTTGACTTATCCGCAAGTCAAATTTATAGAGATTGATTTGCTTTGTGTGTCTTTGCAACGCGCCTTTTTCGCGGAGTTTGCCATCATTTAGGCAGAGTGAATAATGCGTATTTTGGGAGAGATTCTGCGATAGGATATTTTGCAAAAGATTTAGATTGTATTTTGTGGTGGTGAAAAATAGCGTGAGATGGGTAGATTCTGCGATTTGGCGTAAAAGTTGCAGTTCTTTTGCACTTAAAATCCCGCCTAAAAAAATATCGATTTCATCATAAGTTTGCAGGAATTTTTGATTGATTTTGTGATTTTTATTGCTTAGATTCTGCGCCGCTAACTCGCTTTGATATTTCTCATAAATGCGCTCCAAAACGCTCAAATGGTCGCTGTAATCGCCATAAGTATCGTGCGTATCAATGTCACTAATTTTCACATTCGCAGAATCTAACTCATCAAAAAACTGAAAAATAAAATTTGAATGCTCCAAAAAACTAATGAAACTTTTCTCAAATCCCAAATCGCTAATTTCGATATTTTTAATCGCCCTCCACAAAAATAAAATGCGGAGATTCTGCGAAGTTTGCGTGATATTTCCGCCACTTAGCGCGTATTCAAAAAACTCGCCAATGCTTTTGCAAGGTGGCAAAAACGCAGAATCTGAATTTTTCGCAAACTCTAAAAGTGCCCTTTGTGAGGAAAATACGGAGAGTTTCATAGAGTTTAGCGAGATTTTGCGGGAGATTCTGCGATTTTTGCGGTGGATTCTGCGTTTGTTGCGATAGATTCTGCGCCGATACGTTTTGTGATTGTTTGCGCTACGCCCTTTGCGCTAAATCCAAATCGTTCAAACACCGCTTCGCCCTTGCCACTTGCGCCAAAACTATCCATTCCTATCACAAAATCCGCGAATCTATACCATTCTAACCCGCGCGAAGCTTCAAGCGCGAAAATTTTGGGAGATTTTGCGTTTGCGAAATTTCGCCCCAAAATATCATCGATAAACGCAGAATCTTGGCGCACTAGCAAATCAAAGCAAGGCACAGAAACTACGCGCACGGCAATGCCTTGCGATTCTAATAGATTCGCCGAATCCAATGCCAAATGCACTTCGCTACCGCTTGAAAGAATGACTATTTTTTTGCGTGAATCAGCGTTAGATTTGCCACTAGATTCGCCACCAAAATCTCTCAAAATATACGCACCACGCGAACAATCGATATTGTGCGAATCCAAAATAGGCAGATTTTGGCGCGATAGCACAAAGGCGCAAGGGAGATTTTGCGCCAAAGCAATTTGCCAACATTGCGCGTTTTCATTGCCATCGGCTGGGCGAAATACTAGCAGATTTGGCATTGCGCGAAAATGGCTTAATTGCTCGATAGGCTGGTGCGTTGCGCCATCTTCGCCCACGCCAATTGAATCGTGTGTCCAAATATAAAACACGCGCAATTTGCTAAGCGCGGCGATTCGCACACTTGGGCTCATATAATCGCTAAATACAAAAAATGTCGCACAAAACGGCACAAAAAGCCCATAAGCCGCAATCGCATTGCAAATCGCGCCCATTGCGTGTTCTCTAATGCCAAAGTGCAAATTCGCACCACGCGGGAAATCGCCACTATTTTTTAGCGCGGTATTGTTTGAGGGGGCTAAATCCGCGCTACCACCGATAAAACTTTTGCAATGCTCACTAATCGCATTTAAAATAATGCCGTTTGTTACGCGCGTAGCGACACCTTTTGGATAGTCTGCCTTGCTAAAATGCGGGAGTTTTAGCGAATCAAAATTTGGATTTAGTAGCGAATCAAACAGCGATTTTTTGCCACTGCGCTTTAAATTTTGAAGCCACATTTGATAGTGCATATCGCCCACTTCAACCGCGCTCTCAAAGGCGATTTTGGCGTCTTTTGGAATGACAAATTCGCCCACAAACTCGCCCCCCGCCATTTTTTTGGCTCTCTTTAAAATCTCCGCTCCCAAAGGTGCACCGTGTGATTTGTGGCTACCCTCTAACTCTAACGCGCCCTTTGCGATTTTGGTTTTGGCGATTATAAGCGTGGGTTTTGTCGCCTTTTTTGCGCGTTTGAGTGCCAAATCTATTTGCCTAAAATTATGCCCATCAATCTCAATGATGCTAAATTTTTGCGCCAAAAACCGCGCTTTGACATTCTCATCAAAGGCGATTTTCGCGCTCCCTTCAATCGTAATGCCGTTGCTATCATAAATCAAAATTAAGTTATTTAGCCGATGAAGTCCCGCCAAAGAACACGCCTCATAGCTTATACCCTCGCTCAAATCGCCATCGCCACAAAAGCAATAAACTTTGTGATTTATCAGTTTTTTGCCAAGCAATTTTTGCGCGTATTTAGATGCTAACGCGAATCCCACAGCATTTGCAACGCCCTGCCCAAGCGGACCTGTCGTCATCTCAATGCCATCAATTAGCCCATATTCAGGGTGTCCCGCCGTTTTGGAATCCAACTGCCTAAAATTTTTCAAATCCTCCAAACTCACATCATAACCACTCAAATGCAAAAAGCTATAAAGAAGCGCACTTGCGTGCCCACCGCTAAAAATAAGCCTATCGCGGTTTATCCATTTTGGCTCTTTTGGATTGTGGATTAGGTGCTTTGAGAGCACAGCAAGAAAGTCAGATAGCCCCATAGCAACGCCGGGGTGTCCGCTATTTGCCCTTTGCACCATATCCGCACTTAAAAATCGCAGTGTGTTTGACATTTTTAGCTCTAAATTCATATTGTGGTGTCCTTTTGTAAGTTGAAAAGCGAAATTTTAGCAAAAAATGTTAAATTCGCAGAATCTATCTTAAAAAATTGTTTAGATTCTGCGAATCGCTTTTGATTTGCAAGTCGCCGAAATAGATTGCCACGACTTGCCTTAGGCAAGTCTCGCAATGACGAATAAATCACTCGAATCTAAAATGTATAAATGTATCTTGCAAATCCTATGATACTAAATGGCGCACTTTCGCCAAATCCAATTCGTGGCTGAATAATCGCCTCGATTGCGTGATGATTTTTTACCACAAATCGCAAACCGATATTACCGCCAAGTGTGCCTATCGGTGGGCTTGAATCGCAATATTTCCATTCATATTTACTCGCGGTTTTATCCATAACTTCATCAAAATTACTACTACATATTCTATCGTATTGATAATTCATCACGCCACCGCCCACATTTACGCCTACAATCATACCGACTTTAAATTTTTGAGATTTATTAAAATTAAACATTAAATCCAAATTGCCACTAAAAATATGCGCATCTATGGGATTTATCCCAGCTGTGGAGAAAAGAAACTGATAGTCCGCATAAAGGCGCATTCCAAAGATTCCACTCTCTCCAAAAAACCACTTATATCCCAAAAGTAGCTCGCCACCATACTCCACGCGTGAATTATCAATCGTATAACTGACATATTTGCTCGTGTGCTCGCTCTCATCAATCGTGTATCCCAGCGCAAGTCCCGCGCCTAGCATAAATCCGCTAGGTTCTTTTGAGTTGATTTCGAGATTTTGCTGTGGGTGCGAAGATTCGCCACTTTTTGCCTGTTTTATTTTATTTTGCAACTCTAAAATGCGTAATTCTTTTTCTAACTGCTCGATTTGCGCGTCTTGTGAGATTTCTTGTGCGATTAGAGTTACGGCAAATGCGATTGCAAGTGCGATTAAATTTATGATTTTCATTTATCCTCCTTTTGTAAAAAAGAGAGAATTGTAACTGCCCCCCCCCCTTAAAGTTTTCTTAAAAAATCCTTAAAGTTTCCTTAAATTTTTCGCGCGAGATTCTGCGAATCGCTTTTGATTTGACAAAATTCGCACGAATTTATATAATTCGCCGTTTTTTTTAAACAAAAATTGCCTTTTGGCGATTTTGCATTTTTCAAAAAAATCGTTCTTTTAAATCAAATTTTCTAAATCAAAAATGCGATGCTATTTTTGAGGAAAAATCGTGGCTGTGCAGTTGTGAGCGAGGAAATAGGACATTAAGTCCATTGACGAAGCGAACAACAAATCTCCACGATTTTAACCAAAAAGAGCGAGTATTAAGGGGCTGATTGGCGTTCGACTAGGATAATTCGGCATTTGACTGCATACCAGTTTGATAAATCTGTAAAATTATCACCTAAATTTAAACGCTAACAATAGCAAACTTGCTCCAGCCTACGCTAAAGCTGCGTAGTCTTAACTAACCTTTTGGAGCGGGATTTGGCGGGTTTCTAGCATTCGCTTAAATCTCTAACTTTTCGCTAGATGCGCTTTTATCGATATTTGGGGCGATAAAGGCAAAGAAAACGCCCTAAATTGCTTATGTGCGTTTGCGATTCGGCGCGTATAAAAAGATTTAGATTCGCTTTTAAGTATGTCGAGGTCTCTTGCTAAATGTTTTAGGACTGGGGTTCAATTCCCCACAGCTCCACCAGATTCTGCGATTTTAATCCAATATTATTTTATTTTTCTACATTTGATTTTTGTGTGATTTTTGTGTTTGATTTTTATAAGTTTTTTATTCAAATAAAAACAATTCTTATTTTTTAAGTTAAATTTTATGATTCACTCACTAAAATTCGCAAAAATTTTTCAAAAAAGGCGGTTTTATGGAGTTTCTTAAAGAATATAGCGATTTGCTTGTGTTTGCGATTTTGGGATTTATGAGCTTTTTGGTGGTGTGGTTTAGCGTGGAGCGGGTGATTTTTTACGCGCGAATCGATTTTAGCACCTACCACAGCGCAGAATCTTTTGAAGAGGCGATTACCAAAAATCTAACTACGCTTTATATCATCTACTCAAACGCCCCATACATCGGGCTTTTAGGCACGGTGGTGGGTATTATGATAACCTTTTATGATATGGGCGTAAGCGGGACGATGAGCGTAAAAGACATTATGCTAGGGCTCTCGCTTGCGCTAAAAGCAACGGCACTAGGGCTTGTAGTGGCGATACCCACGCTAATTATTTATAACGCATTTTTGCGAAAAGTGGATATTTTGCTAAATAAATTTAGGGGCGCAAAATGAGATTACCCCGCAAAGATGGGCTAAACATCGTGCCTTTTATTGACATAATGCTAGTGCTTCTTGCTATCGTTTTAAGCACGGCGACTTTCATCTCGCAAGGGCACATCAAAATCAACCCCGCTGAATCAAGCTCCGCACAAGCACCCAAAGACAATCAAACGCTTATAATCACCATTGATGGCGCAAATCAAGCATATATCGATGGCAAAAACGCCACGCTAGATGAGATTCGCGCGAAAATTAAGGCATTAAAAAAAGGCGACTTAATCGAACTCACAAGCGATAAAAACGCCACATTTCAGGCGTTTATCGACATTTTAGACATCATCAAAGAGAGTGAAAATGAAAACTTTGTCATCAAAACTAAAAATAAATAAATTCTCGCCCTTACAGATTGGCTTTATCGCTTCTTTTATCCTACATAGTGCGCTATTTGCGTCTTTGCTGGACTTTAAAAGGCTCACACGCGAAAATTCAATGCAATCAAAATCGCTAAATATCGCCATCGCAAACATCGCAGGGCAGAATTTGGATTCACAACAAGCAAAAAAATCGCCCCAAAAAAATTATAAAAAGCATAAAAAACACAAGCACAAGCACAAAAAACATAAAGTTTTGCAAAAAGAAATGCCTTTTGCGCCTTCGCAAACGCCACCGCAAGAGCAAAAAATACAAGAAATCGCAGAATCTAGCGAAGATTCGGCGGTGGATTCGAGTGCTGGTGCGAGTGTGAATCAAGGCGAAATAATAGAAATTTTAGGCAGTGGCGATGCCTTGCACGCAAGCATTTTAGATATCATCAATAAAAATCGGGGCAACTACCCCAAAATGGCGCGAATGCAAGGATTGCAAGATAAGATTCGCGTGGAGTTTATTTTGCTGACAAGTGGCGATGTGCGCGAGATTCGCATTATCTCTGGGCGACATAGGATTTTGAATAATGATGCCATTTCGGTGATAAAGCGCAGTGCGGGGCAGTTGCCAAAGCCGGAGAGGAATAAGAGGGTGAGTGTGGTTTTGGCGTATGATTTGGTGAAGTGAGTTTTTATGCGCTCAATTCGTTCTGGGGTGCATCTTTCGTAGATTTGCTAATTTTTGGGAGGCTCACAGACCGCAAGTCTAGCTTCGCTCCCAAAAATTAGCAAAAATTACAAAACCTCCACCGCCATTACTTCGATTGTGATTCGCAAGGCGAATCAAATATAAATAAATCCGTCATTGCGAGATTCGGCAACGCCGAATCGAAGCAATCCACGAAAACAAAGCGAATCGTCTCCATTTCGTCATTGCGAGACTTGCCTTTGGCAAGTCGTGGCAATCCAAAAAAAATTGTCATTCTGAGCGAACGAAGTGAGCGAAGAATCTCAAAAATTCTCCCACTCCCTTGCGGTGTAATTCGCATTTTTCTCCCCCTCCCAAATGCGCGCGGGGGATTAAGGGGGGGGGCGGGTAAAAAAAATCCCAAAAAAAATTTCGTCATTGCGAGACTTGCCTTTGGCAAATCGTGGCAATCCACATATTAAAATCTACGAAATAGATTGCCACGAAGTCGCCCAAAGTGCGACTTCTCGCAATGACAAAATAGGATTTTGCGCTAGATTTTGCGATTATAAGAATCTACCCCACCCCAAACTCCTCCCGCAAGGGGAGGGGCTTTATGATTTCACTCTCTCCCGCAAGGGGAGGGGTTTTTTCTTTTCTCTCCCGTGCGAAGTATTTTTTCTAATTTATTTCTCCCCCTCCCTTGCGATGTGATTCGCATTTTTTCTCCCCCTCCCAAATGCGCGCGGGGGATTAAGGGGGTGGGTAAAAAACTCTCACATTTTCATTTCTACACATTTTTTACAAGTTTTTTGTATTTTTAAAAACAATTCTTATTTTTTAAGTTAGATTTAAAAATTAAATCGCTATATTTCGCCCCTTTAAAATTCAAAAAATGGAGAAAAATATGAGAAAAACAAAACATTCAGTGCTTTTAGCGTCCTTGCTCTTGGGGGGGGGCGCAATTAGCGTTGCATTAAGCGATGAGTTAGTAACAAGCGAAGATGAAGTTTATGTCGGCGAGAGCGTAATAAGCGCAAGTGGCTATGAGCAGAATCTAAAAGATGCTCCCGCGAGTGTGAGCGTGGTAAAGGCGCAGGATATAAAGTCCCGCCCCGTGCGCGATATCGCGGAGGCGATTTCAAATGTGCCGGGCGTCTCTATCGATAGCAGTGTAAGCAAAACGGGCGGATATGGCATTAGCATTCGTGGTATGGGTAGCGCATACACGCTGATTTTAAGCGATGGCAAGCGGACAAATGGCGATTCAAGCCTTTTTCCAAATGGTTTTGGCGATAGTGTGACTAGCTTTATGCCACCATTAAGTGCGATTGAGCGAATCGAAGTCATACGCGGTCCCGCTTCTACGCTCTATGGTAGCGATGCGATGGGAGGCGTGGTAAATATCATCACAAAGAAAAACTTTGAGCGATGGGGCGTGAGTGTCGGGGCAAACTACACAGCGCAAGAAAGCAAGGCATTTGGCGATACAATGGGATTCAATCTCTACACCGCAGGTCCGCTAAATGAAGCGAAAAATTGGGGATTAATCTTTCGTGGTAACTTTCAAAATCGCCTCTCCGCAAGAAGTCTAAAAGTTATCCCAAACGGCACAAATGGCACACTCAAAGACGCCTCCCGCAATCAAATCGTAGGATTAGCCCCAATGCTTGGATACAATCTAGGGACGCGAATCCTTTGGAGCGATACAAGCACCACGCAGGGCGGAGCACCACTAAATAGCGTGTATTTTGATGTGGATTATGCGCAGTTATCGTATGATAATAAAAAAGGACTACTTGGCGACTATAAAGGCGATAGAGCGGCAAACGGCTATGGCGCGGATATGAATATCTATCGCTTTAATAGTATTGTAAATCACAAGGGCAACTATATCGATGACTCAAATGCGACTTTGCAAAAATTAAGCGTTGAGACTTCTTTGCAATATAATCTCACCGCAAATCCCGATAGATTCGTGCCAAGCAATACATTTAGCAACGGCACAACTTCAAAAAACGGCGTTAGCAAGGGCGACTCCCGCGCACTCATTGGCAATGATATCATTTTAGACTCCAAAACCCAAATGCTATTTTATTTCAACCCCATCGTAAGTTTGAATCTAACCGCAGGTGCGCGATATTGGTATAATAACTTCAAAGATAATCTCTTTGCCGTAGCGGGTAAAAGTGCCCTCCAAGAGCAACATATCGGCGCGATTTTCAGCGAAGGCGAAGTGATGCTAGTTGATAGTGTGTTTATCACCGCTGGTGTGCGCGGTAACTTCAACTCAAGCTTTGGCGCAAATGCTTCACCCCGCGCATATATCGCCTATAATGCACTAGATAAATGGCTAACGATTAAGGGCGGAATCTCCACAGGATACAAAACTCCAGCACTCTCAAATCTCATAAACGGCGTGGCAAATTTAAGCGGACAGGGCACTACTCACACTTACGGCAATCCTAATTTAAAGCCTGAATCTAGCGTAAATTACGAACTCTCAATCATAAGCGATAATGACTATTTTAACGCCGCAATTACGGGATTTTACACGGATTTTAGCGATAAAATCACAACTATTTCTGGCGCACCCGCTGGATTTTCGTGCTCGGCAACAGGTGGGAGCAGTGGCGGTGGCAGTAACGGGAAAGGTGGCAATGGTGGTTGCTCGCACTACATAAATGCCGACAGAGCGATAACCTACGGCGCAGAAGTCGCACTTGGCATAAAACCCATTTTTGTAGGATATGGCGATGTGAGCTTTGATTCAGCCTATACTTTCACGCACTCCAAAGTCACAAAGGGCAAAAATAAGGGCGAGAGACTTACAAATGTGCCTTTGCATAACTTCAACGCGTCCCTAAACTACGATAGCGAATATTTTGGCGCGTATATGAAAGGCGAAATCAAAGCGGGAATTTATCGTGGCAATCCAAACACACCAAACACCGCAGCCGCCGCACTTGGCGAGTTTTATAAGCCGATTTATTTAATGCACCTTGGATTTTACGGCGTGCCGATGAAAAATCTTCGCATAAACTTTGCCATCTACAACTTGCTAGGGCAGAATTTTATCGATTATGTGGCGTATAATGGCGGTAATGGTAACACGACAACTTATGCGAATAATTATAATTATATACGAGAGGGGAGAAGATACTTCTTATCATTGCAATATGAGTTTTAAGTGTGGCGGGGGCAATTTGTTCTTGGGTGCATTTTTCGTAGATTTGGCAAATTTCGGGCGTTCGCAGACCGCTAGTCTAGTCTCACGCCCAAAATTTGCCAAAAACTACAAAACCTCCACCGCCATTACTTCGATTGTAATTTGCTAACGCAAATTATTTTGTCATTCTGAGCGAACAAAGTGAGCGAAGAATCTCTTTTGTTTTGAGATATTTCGCTACGCTCAATCCGTAGGATTTGCGAGTGAAGCGAAGCAACCATATGACAAAATAACGCAAATTTTGCCCTAGATTTTGCTATTATAAGAATCTACCCCACCCAAACCCCTCCCGCAAGGGGAGGGGCTTATCTATTTCTCCTCCACCCTTGCGGTGTGATTTGCATTTTTTCTCCCCCTCCCTTGCGGAGGGGGATTAAGGGGGTGGGTAAAAATCCCAAAAAACCTGTCATTGCGAGATTCGGCAACGCCAAATCAAAGCAATCCATTTTCACAAAATCCCGTGCAAACTTAAATCATTTTTCATTATAATTTCGCAATTTTAAAAAGGGAGCGATGATGAGTGATTTGACAAATGCGCTAGATTCTACGATACGCCTTGATTTTTTGCAAAATCCGCCACTAAATTCGGCACTTGCCAAGCTTATGACGCCAAATTACGCATTTAGCTCGATTGCCGACAAAGAGGCTACTTCGCGCATAAAATCCGCACGAAACGCCATCTCAAAGCTCTTTGGCAAACAATCTGCCTTGCCTTTTAACTTCACTTCAAGCGGGTTTGTGGAGCTATTTTTGCAGTTTAAAAAAATCTATTTTTTGCCTAGTTTGCATTATGAGATTCGCCACGCGTTAGAGATTGTGCGCCCATTTGTGGCGTTGCAAGAGATAAAAGATTTAGCGCAAAATTTAGATTCTACGCAAAAAGATTCTACGCTTTTTATCGCTCCACTCATAAATGAGGACATTTTTAGCCTTAATCAAATCCCGCAGACTTGTAACGCAACCCTTGCGCTTGACATTAGC
Source organism: Helicobacter sp. 23-1044 (assembly GCF_053654695.1). Lineage (NCBI taxonomy): Bacteria > Pseudomonadati > Campylobacterota > Epsilonproteobacteria > Campylobacterales > Helicobacteraceae > Helicobacter > Helicobacter sp. 23-1044. The sequence goes on along the minus strand of NZ_JBSIUQ010000004.1, from coordinate 51,934 downwards.
TACGCCCTTGCTTTGGGGCTAGAAGTGCCACAAAATGCAGACATTTTACTTGCAAACGCGCTCCCACTTGGGCTGCCACGCGATTTTGGACTAATAATTAGCGATAAGATTTACACTTCTATAATTCACAAAAACGGCGTTAGCGAGGCGTTTTTAGGCGCAATAAATGAGCGCAAGGCAAAGAAATTTAGCGTGGATTTAAGCTACACGCTTTTTGAAAAATTAAAGTCGCTTTTTGGCAAGGATATTGATTTATTTACGCGCGATTTTGCCCCGCACACGCTACCTTTGCGCCTCCGACATATCAATACGCGCTATTTGATTGAACATTTGTATTTGGATAATGTTTTCATTCAGCCTTCACAGGACTGCGCTTTGGGCTTTGTGAAGCCATCGCATACGCTTTTATCGCTTGGGTTTAGCCAAAAACAAGCGCGTGAGCTGTGCGCTGTGAGCTTTGAGAAGCTTACAAATGCGGATTTGGTGGCACAAAAAATCTTTGAATCTTACAAAATGATTCGACTAATGGAGTTTTAAAATGATGGATTTAGATAAATATTTGGAGCTTTTAAGTGGGCTAAAAGTCGCACACAAGGGCGAAAAACGCATTAGCATTTTAAAGGCAAAAGGGCGGATTTTGAGCGAAAATATCACTTGCAAAATCCCCATTCCGCGCTTTGATAACTCTGCGATGGACGGCTATGCAGTGCGTTTTGAGCGAGGCGCGAAACCTTACAAAAGCTATTGTATTAAAGGTAGCATTTTTGCAGGGGATTCGCGTGAATATATTTTGCAAAAAAATGATACTTTTTGCATTATGACGGGCGCAAAAGTGCCAAAAAATTGCGATTGCATAGTGCAAAAAGAAAAGGTTGAGATTCGTGGCAGTGAAGCGATTTTGCAAGTTACGCCACAAAAAAATCAGTGCATAAAATTTTGCGGTGAGGATTTCAAAAAAGGCGAAATTTTGCTAAAAAAAGGCGCGATTTTGGATTCAAATGCAATCGGCATTCTCGCAACACAGGGCATTAGCAAGGTGTGCGTAAAAAAGCGCGTGAAAATTATCATTTTTGGCAGCGGCAATGAAATCGCGCCATTAGATTCGCCACTCAAAAACAATCAAATTTATGATATAAATTCGCATTTTATCCGCGCGAATTTTGGCAATTTGAATTGCAAAATCAAATACGGCGGGATTTTGGGCGATAGCGCGAAAACGCTTAAATCCGCGCTAAAAAAAGCAGCGCAAAAATATGACATTATCATCACAAGCGGGGGCGTTAGCGTGGGCGAAAAAGACTATATTCACGCAGTTTTGGCGAAAATGGGCGCAAAAATTTTGAGCGACGGCATAAACATAAAGCCCGGACGCCCTGTGGTGCTATCAAAATTTAGCATAAATCGCAAAGGGCGCGAATCTAGCGCGAATCTTAATGCAAATCTTGCGAATCTCAATGCAAATCGTGGCGCGAATTTTAAGGCGAATCTTAGCACAAATCGCAAAGATTGCTTTATCCTATCATTGCCCGGAAATCCCATAGGTGCGTTTTTGCAGAGCTATTTTTGTCTGCCGATTTTGGTGGCGAAATTTAGCGGTGTGCCTTTTAAGGGTTTTGATTCGCTTATAGATTCGCGTGAAATGCCAAACGGCGCGGATTTTAGGGCGACAAAAGGCACAGCGCATATTATGCTTGGGAGCGTGAAGGATTGGCAATTTTTTGCCTTCAATGGTGGCAAATATCAAGGCGCACAAGTCGCTCCGTTGCTTCAAAGTAGCGCGTTTGCGATTATTCAAAGCAAAGATTTTGTCAAAAAAGGCGAGATAATTCGCATTTTGCCTTATAAAGTGAAATTTATGCAGAATCTAGCGTAGATTCTGCGATTTTCGTGCTTTTTTGATAAAGCGCAGAAACTAGCGCAAAATTTATGCTATAATTTGCACTATGAGTAAAAAAGATTCGACAAAGTCTAAAATCAACGCACTAATATCTGCGATGGTGGTGTTTCTCACGGCGTTATTAGCTGTGATTGGCTATGCTTTTGTTAATTATGAAACGCTTGGCTTTTTCAAAGGTTGCTGTGTTGTTGTTGCTTTGATTATATTGACGATTTTGTTTTGCTTGTGCGTGTTTTCTATAAAAAAGGACTTAAAGCGATTGGAGAAAATGAAATGACTGGGATTTTTGTTGTAATTTTTGGGCTTTGCTGTCTTATTTTTTGTGCGGTTTTTGCGGGTAAAGTTTTGGTTTTGGATGATTAGTGTATTTTTGCAAAACGCCGATATTTTTAGGTTAATGCGAGGCGAGATAAAAAAAGAGGTGCAAAAATGAAAAAGATTTTGTTTGGCGTGAGCGACACGGAGGAATGCAGAAAGGCAGTGGGTTGCCTTGTGAAGCTATTTAGTGGCGTGGCAGAGTTTGAGATTTCTTTGCTTCGCGTGGTTAGCGAAGTGTTGGTTTATGCCGAATCTGGCGTTTATGATTATGACAATATCCAAGCAGCGCAAAATGTCGATTCTTGCGAACTTTTGAGCGAATTTGAAGCGAAATTTTTAGAGCACAAGATTCGCACTCATAGGATTGTAAAGCGCGGAAATGCGGCGGATATTTTGCTAGAACTAGCCGAAACGCACGATTTGCTAGTCATCGGTGAGAGTGAAAGCTCGATTTTGCACCGCATTTTTAATTCGCATCAAGATTTGTTTATCTCCGCATCGCCTATCCCTGTGCTGATAGCGAAATAGATGAGATTTAGAAAGGGGGACAATATGAAAAAAATAACAACGATTTTAGTAAGCGTTGGGGCGTTTGCGATTAGTGCGAATGCCTTTGAGTTTGGCTATATGGGCAATCGTAGCTTTGGAATGGGCGGAGCTGGTGTAGGCATAGCAAATTCTGCGTGGGGATTATATTACAATCCCGCATTGCAGGGCGTGGATAACAAATATAAAATCGGCTACTCGCTAGGTGCGCGAATCAAAGAGCACGGATTATCAAAACTAAAAGATTTCAATCTATCTAATATTCAAAACGGCTCTACGGCGCAAATAAACTCCATTTTAAAAGATAACGAAGTGGCAATCACTAGCGAAAATGGCGTAGTTGTGCAAATCCCGCTGCATTTAAGCGCGAGAATTAGCCAAAGTATCGGTGCTGGATTTTTCTACACAAAAAGGGGCGCGATAAATTTCACGGGATATTTGAACGGCAATAACACAACTAGCCTAGATAAGGCAAATAACGCCTTTATGGTTACAAACACGCTAGATACACTCGAAGTGCCTGTGAGCTATACGATACAAGTTTATACGGGCGGATTTGGCACATTTCACGCTGGAATCGCGCTAAAATATATCTACGCAGGGCATAGCGCAAGTAAAAGCAAACTTACAAATGATATAAATATCACAAATGCGACTAATGAGATTTTCAAATCGCCATCAGGTGCGCGGACGCACACAGCGGGGATTGACATAGGATTCGCCTACGCTGCGCCAAATGAATGGATGGTCATCGGCGTTGTGGCAAAAAATATCAATTCGCCCGTTTTGAAAGCGCAACGATTGGTGGATACAAACGGCACACCCGCGAATAATGACAAACTAAAAATGGACGCACAATATCGACTAGGCATTTCTACAAGGGCGATTCCTATGACGACTTTGGCGGTGGATTTTGATTTGAAGCCAAATTATGAATTTAGCGGATTTAACACAAAAGTCGATAGCACGGCAAATTCTATCGGTGTGATTCGCAAAGAGGTGCAGTATATCAGCTTTGGCACAATGCTAAATGCAGGGCTTTTGGACTTGCGACTTGGCGCAGCAAAGGACATAAAAGAGAAAAACGCAAAGGACGGGTGGCTAGTTAGCGCAGGAATCGGCTTTGGCTACTTTGACTTTTCGTTTTTTAGTAGCACAAAAATGTCAAAAGTTGTCAAAAATCTCCCCACAGAGTTTGGATTCAAACTTGGCGGAAGTTTTAGCTTTTAGGGTGTAGATTTTATGGTAAGATTCATATTATGAAAGACGCAGTAAAAGCAAACATAAATATGCTAACAGCCCTAATGGTGGTATTTCTCACGGCATTATTTGCTGTGATTGGATATACATTTGATAAACGCAAAGTAATCGACTTTACTGATTGGTGCATTATATTTATAACTATGCTTGCACTAGCAACGGCATTTTATGTGTGTATGATATTGCTTAAAAAAGATATTAAACGATTGGAGAAAAGAAAATGATGGGTTTGTCTCTTGTAATTTTTGGAATGCTGTGTTTTATATTTTGCATATTTTTTGCTCTCAAAACATTGAGTTCAATATGATTTGGAGAAAATGAAATGATTGGATTATTTGTTTTGATATTTGCATTTTTAAGTCTTGTTTTTTGTGTGTTTTTTATGGGTAAGGTTTTGACTACGCACGATTAGCGATTGGAGAAAAGAAAATGATGGGATTGTTTGTTGTGATATTTGGAATGTGTGGCGTTGCGTTTTGTATATTTTTTATGAGTAAGGTTTTGACTACGCACGATTAGCGATTAGAGAAAAGAAAATGATTGGAATTTGCGTGGCATTATTTGCAATAATTGGACTTTTTGGCTCTTTGCTATATATCGCTAGGATTATAAGCGAGTGAATCATAAAAAAGGGGGAAACTATGAAAAAACTAGTATTTATCGCGCTAATAGTTAGCAATATTTTCGCATTAGAGTTTGGGCAGCTTGGCAATACTCCCGCTTCTGTGGGCGGTGCAGGTGTCGCGTATAAGAAAAATGCGTGGGCGGTTTATTACAATCCCGCGATTTTAGGCGCGAATCGCAATGCAAATATCGCATATAGCTTTGGCGTGGGCTATGCCGATAGCAATGTGCTAGAACTCGCCTCCATTGATGTAAATTCGCTTATGAAACTCCCAGATGAAATTGAGAAACTAACCAAAAATACCAAAACACAACAAACACAAACGCAAGGCAAACGCGCGAAGCGAAGCGCAGAATCTCGCAATACACAACAAGCAGATACCACAACGACCACCACAACAAGCACTTGGAATTTTTCGCAATTAGGACTTTTAGGCGATGTGCTGAAAAACTTAACAAGCAACGGCACAACAGGCGGAGGCGGAGGCAATGGAAACACAGAAACAACCAGCGATAAATTAAAAGACTATCTTTGTGGCAAAGTAGGCACGACCACACAAGGCAGAGCAGCTCAAAATGGGACAAATGATTGCAGTTTAGAAAATGTCAAGGATAAGTTAAGTGGCAATCAATCCGCCACAGAGGCGATTAAAAAAGAACTTGGCGAGGCGATTAAAAAGACCGCAGAATCTAATCCCGATAACGAAATGCCCCTTGCCGTTTTGGAAAGTATCGTAACGAATTTAGACCCTAGCAAAATCCCTGAGTTGGTTGATAGCGTGAAAGGTGGCAAAGTCGAGCTAAAAGATATTTTGACAAAAGTAGGCGGTGTGAGTATCGCAAGGGGCGCAAGTCCTGCGCTAGATAGTCTCTTTACGATTTCTAATGTGATAGATAAAAACTCGCTTTATTTCACCTCAAATAATGGATTTGTGTGGCATATTCGCGGGGGTAAAAGTCGCGGGGCGATTGGTATGGGACTTTTGGCAAATGTGTATGCTTTCGCTGGGGTAGAGATGGATTCTGCGCGAAAGAAAATTATTGTCAAAGCAAATAGCGATTACTTTGAAGTTGGCATTAGCGGGGATAAAATCACGCTAAAAACTTCTAGTTCAGATTCTTATACAAGTAGCTCGATAATGTCCCCAAATGCCAATCACAAACTCCACGCAAACGGCATTGTAATCACTGAAATCCCCATAGCCTACGGGCATACAATCTCGCTCCCTGTGGGCGATTTACACTTGGGGGCAACGCTAAAATATATCTTTGCGATTAGCTCTGATAATACGCAAAAATTTAATTTTGAAAAGATGAGCTTTGATACAAATATCAGTAAAAATCTCCGCTATACGCACAACTTCGGCGTAGATTTAGGCGCACTTTACACGATGAAGTGGCTTGGCGCGGGGCTTGTGGTGAAAAATCTAAACGCCCCTACGATAAATACCGCAAATGGCAAATATCGCATTCTCCCGCAGGTGCGCGCGGGATTTAGCGCGGAGGCGTGGAAACTGACATTTTTGCTAGATATGGATTTGACGCCAAATAAGACACTTGAACCAAACAAACTCAATCAAATGGTGGGCGGTGGCGTGATTTTGGATTTGAAATGGGTGGATTTTCGCTTCGGTATGATGGGCGATATGCACAAAAATCCCTATGGACCGATATTTACGGCGGGTATGAATATCGTGCATTTTTTGGATTTTAGCATTCAATCTAGCGCAAAACTCGTAGATTTAGGCGAATATACAAATGGATTAAAAATGCCAAATTATTTCAAAGTCAATTTCGGCGGCAGATTTCAGTGGTAGGGGCAAAAATAAGTCGTGCAAAATTTTGTCAAATTATTTTCGCAAGCGCGACTAGATGACTATGCCAATTTGGCGCAGCACGAAGCAAATCTAGCCCTTATTGGCAGAATCTCGCATAAAATAGGCATTTTAGAAATAATTTTGCGAAATAAAATTGATAATATTATGCGCTCACAAAATCCGCAGTGGCTTGAATCGCTGCCAAATGATTTGGAGTTAAAAAATCCAAAAGAGCTAGATTCTGCGCGTGATAAGGTTGTATCATCGCAAAGTTTGGGCTTTTGGGTGCGTGTGGTGGAGCATTATAAGATTCACAATCGAGTGTTTGATGCTTTATTTTTAGATAATTTGAATTTTAAAAAATACTATATAAAAAACAAAAATCGCTTTAAACCCAATGTATGCTTAAAAAAGTATCATAAAGTAAGTGCGATTCTGCAACTCTTTCGTCTTATTCGCAATAGGGCATTTCACTTTGAAAATCTTTATAAGATGAATAAAAAAGGTCCTAGATTAAGCGTTAAGATTTACAATAAATATAATGAATCGTTAATAGTATCCATTCAACCAAATAAGATTATGGATTTTCTTAATGATTTAATCGCGAGTTTTGATAAGGATTTGATTTACTATGCGGAAAAATAAAGGTGGCGGACAAAGAAGCCGCCTTGAAAACGGGCGAATTATATCGCATAAAACTTAAATAAAAATTAAGGCAAGCAAAATGAGATTCAAAACCAAAAAAATTTTTGTAGGCAATGTCGCTATCGGCGGGGATTCGCCTATCAGCGTCCAAAGTATGGCATTTAGCAAAACAAAGGACATTAAGGCGACAAAGGCGCAGATTGATAGACTACAACTCGCTGGGTGCGACATTGTGCGCGTGGCTGTGAGCGATGAAGAGGACGCAAACGCGCTAAAAACGCTAAAAAGCCAAATTAGCCTCCCGCTTGTGGCTGACATACATTTCCGCTACAAACTTGCGCTGATTGCGCTTGAATCTGTTGATTGCATCCGCATAAATCCGGGCAACATAGGCGACAAAGAGCGCGTGAAAATGATAGCAAATGGTTGCAATGAGCGCGAAATCCCTATACGAATCGGCGTAAATGCGGGGAGTTTGGAGAAGCAGTTTGAGCAAAAATACGGCGCAACTCCGCAAGGTATGGTTGAATCCGCGCTGTATAATATCAAATTGCTAGAAGACTGCGGATTTACAAATATCAAAATCTCACTCAAAGCAAGCGATGTAGAGCGCACGATTGCGGCTTATAGATTGCTTCGCCCAAAAGTCCCATATCCATTTCATATCGGCGTAACGGAGGCTGGGACGCTTTATCATTCTATCATCAAAAGCTCTATGGCACTTGGCAACCTACTAATGGATGGCATAGGCGATACGATGCGTGTCTCAATCACGGGCGAATTAGAGAGAGAAATCGAAGTGGCAAAGTCGATTTTGAAATATTCTGGGCGACAAAAAGAGGGCATTACGCTTATATCCTGCCCTACTTGTGGGCGAATCGAAGTGGATTTAGTCCGCGCAATCAAAGTCATAGAGGACAAATTAAAGCATATTAAAAAGCCCCTACAAGTCTCCGTAATGGGTTGCGCGGTAAATGCACTAGGCGAAGCAAAACACGCTGATATTGCAATCGCCTTTGGCAACAAAAGCGGACTAATCATCAAAAAAGGCGAGATTTTGCGCAAAGTAGGCGAAAATGAAATAGTCGCAGAATTTATCAAAGAAGTAGAAAAAATGGCAGATGAAGCGTGAAACGCAGAATCTAGGGGCGATTTTGGGTGTAGATTCTGCGAAATTGTGCCAAAAACGCAGAATCTAGCGAAAATTAAGCAAAAACGCAGAATCTACAAATTTCACGCCAAAATCGCAGAATCTGGCGAAAATTAGGGAAAAACGCAGAATCTGCCACCATTTTGTCGTTGCAAGATTCTGCGATTCGCGCAAATAGTAGCAATCTAATTTAGTTTAGATTTATAGATTGCCGCGTTCGCTTCGCTCACTCGCAATGACGGATTTATGGGGAGATTCTGCGAAATTGCGTCAAAATCGCAGAATCTGCTTTGATTAAAGATAATTTTAAGTTTAAAAGCGTTAAAATCCACACTTTGAAGCGAAAGTTTCAAAAAATCAAAAACGGGAGAGTGTAATGAAAAAGCTTCTTTTTATCGCGCTTTTTAGCGCAGTTGGTTTGTTTGCGGCGGACGGAGCGACATTGTATAAAACTTGTATCGCTTGCCACGGAGCAGGTGGGGACAAAGTGCCACCGGGTTCAAAGGCGACTTTTACAATCAATTCTTTGGCAAAAAACAAACTTGTCGAGGACATCAAAGGCTACAAAGCTGGGACGCTGAATCAATACGGACTTGGTGCGCAAATGAAGCCTTTTATGGCGAAATTGACAGACGCTGATATTGACGCTTTGGCGACTTATATCACTACGCTTAAAAAATAAGCCGTTAGATTCTGCGCTTTTTTGGCTTTAAAAAGGCTTTGAGTGCGCGGAATCTGCGATTTTTATTTTTAAAAATATTATTTTCATAAAATAGCATTTTTAAGGATAAAATATTTTGAAAAAAATCATAATTTTATGCTTTCTTTTGTGTTTTTCGGCTTTGATAAATGCCCTAAATGCCGAGCTAATCGAGGAATTTATCCTAAAAAAAGATGAAAGCAAAATCATAAATCTTTTTGTAGAAAACACGCACAAAACGCTAACATTTCGCTGGACGCTTTATAAGGACAGAGGGCTTGTGATGCACCTAAACTACGATAGAAACCCGCATCAATTTCAGCTCTACAAAGAGAGCCTTGCGCTAAATTCATTTAAGATTGTGCTAAATCACACAAACTCCACACGGGCGCAAAATCCGCACATTATCATTTATTTTGTGGATTTTGACGATGACAAAAAAGAAGCAAAATTTCGCTATTATTTGAATCGATATAACGCGCAAATTGAAATAATGTAGGGGTTTTTATGCAAGAAAAATTAGCGCAGGTGCGGAATCTAATAGAGCGACATTTTGAAAGCATAGATAGTGAGGCGTTTGCGCGATTTCGTGGGGATTTTAGCTTTGGGAAAATGCTTCGCTCCAAACTTTTGCTAACAATCGCGCCCGATTCGCCTTGTGGCGTGCAAATGTGCGCGATTATTGAGCTAATACATTTTGCGTCTTTGCTCCACGATGATGTGATAGATTCGGCGTCTTTACGGCGTGGCAAACAAAGCATAAACGCCAAATACGGCGATAAAAATGCCATAATGCTTGGCGATATTTTGTATTCAAAGGCGTTTTATGAAGTGGCGACTATGGGCGCAAATTTGGCGCAAGTCATCTCAAATGCCGTGTATGAGTTAAGTTTGGGCGAGTTGGACGATGTAAGTTTGAGTGAATCGATGAATTTGGATTCGCGCAAATATATTGCAATGGTTGGGCGAAAAACGGGAGCGTTGATTGAAGCAAGTGCGGTGTGTGGCGGGATTTTAAAAAGCAATTTGTCTTGTGGCAATTCGTCTTTGGGTAATCATTGCGTAGATTTGCAAAATTTTGGGGCTTCGCAGACCGCTAGTCTAGTCTCAGCCCCAAAATTTTGCAAAAACTCCACAAGCACTACCGCAAATACTAGAATTGATTTAAATGCAAAAAACGCAGAATCTGTTTTAAATTGTCATTTTGAGCGAAGCGAAAAATCTCAAAAAAACAAAAAAGATTCTTCGCTTTGTGCTTCGCACTCCGCTCAGAATGACAAAATAATAGATTGCCACGATTCTGCTACGCAGAATCTCGCAATGACGGAGAATAATACAGATTCTGCAAATCAAACAAAAATCGCAGAATCTAATTTACAAAATACCCACCCCCTAGCCCCCTCCGCAAGGGAGGGGGAACACATTACAGAATCTCACACAGCGCACGATTCACAAGCAAACAATCGAAGTAATGGCGGTGTTGCTTTGCGTTGTTTTGATGCGGAACGAGCGAAAATAGGACAAATCGACCATTCGCGCGAAGTTTCGTATCAAAACAACGCAAATGAATACCCCAGAACAAATTGCCCACAAAATGACGCAAATATTGAAAAATATCGCACTTACGGGCAAAATCTCGGCATCGCCTTTCAAATCATCGATGACTTGCTAGACATTACGCAGGACAATTCTACGCTTGGCAAAGAGGCATTTAGCGACTTCAAAGAGGGCAAAACCACGCTACCTTATATCTATCTTTACAATGCTTTGGGCGAATCTGACAAAGCGATTTTAAAATCCTACTTCAAAAAGCCCCTAGATTCGGCGCAAAAAGGCTGGATTCACACCAAAATGGCGGAGCATAACATTATCGCAACCATTCAGCAAATCGCAAAAGATTACGGCGCAAAGGCACTATCTGTGCTAGATTCAAGCGATAAAAGTTTGCAAAAAATCATAAACGATATGATTGATAGGGAGTTTTGATGAAGTATTTGGTGATTAGCTTTTCGCACAAAAACGCGCCCATTGAGATTCGCGAGAAGGTGTCATTTGAAGATGCCACGCCTTTGCTTGATTATTTGCATAGTTGCGAGTGCATAAAAGAGAGCATTGCGCTATCTACTTGCAATCGCACGGAGATTTTTATGCTATGCAGTGATAATTATTGCGCACTGCAAGAGTGTTTTAAGAAATTATCAGCGATGTCTAGCGTAAATATCGAAGTTTTAAAGGGTTGCGCAAGTTCTTATGAGGGATACAGCGCGATTCATCATATCTTTTTGGTGGCAAGTAGCTTGGATAGCCTTGTGGTGGGGGAGACGCAGATTAGCGGACAGCTAAAAAAGGCATATCGCTACGCGCTTAAAAATGGCTACTGCACGACAAAAGGGCTTGGGCTTGTGATTGACTTTGCCTTTAAATGCGCAGGGAGCGTGAGAAACGAAACGGGTATTTCTAAAAATCCCGTCTCTGTCGCTTCTATCGCGGTTTTGAGTGCGAATGATTTGCCACTAAATCAAAAACGCGCCGTTGTAGTGAGCGCAGGGACAATGGGGAAAATTGCCATAAAGCACCTGCTAGGCGCAAAATATCGCGTGTTGCTTTTGAATCGTAGCTACCAAAAGGCAGTGGATTTTAAAAACGAGCTAAATGATGAAAACCTGCAAATCGCGGAGTTTAGCGAGCTAAATCGCGTTATAAATGACTGCGAGTTGCTTTTCTCTGCATCAAGCGCGCAAAATCCCATAATCACAAAGGCGATGATTAAGCAAACGCCACACAAGCGGTATTTTTATGATTTGGCGATTCCGCGTGATATTGAAGAGGATTTGGGCGAAAATGTGGAGATTTTTAGCATTGATTCGCTTCAAAAAGTCGCAGAGGCAAACAAAGAAAAGCGCAAGGATAGCATAAATATCGCCTATCAAATCGTAGGCGAACAAGTCAATGAATTTTTCAAATATCTAAATATTTTGGGCGTTGAGCCTATCATAAAGCACCTGCGAAATCTAGCCAAAAGCGCGTCAATGCAAGAGATTGACAAGGCGATTGCAAAGGGATTTTTGCCACAATCTCATAGGGCGAATCTGCAAAAGACAATTCATAATGTTTTCAATATCTTTTTGCATACGCCCACAAAAAACCTTAAAAATGTCGCTTCTAGTGCGCAGTTAAAGGAAATAAAGCGAAGTTTAAAAATACTTTTTGAATTAGATGATGAGAATTTAGCAGAAGCGCAAATCGCCCACGACAAAGGGCTTGAAACCAAACCACAAAAATTTTAAAAAAGGACAATGCAATGAAATTTTCTACACTTTTTGCCCCCACCACAAAAGAAGAGCCAAAGGATTGCGTTTTAAAAAGTCATAGCATTTTGATTCGCGGAGGCTTTATAAAGCAAATCGGCAGCGGGATTTATAGCTTTTTGCCACTTGGCAAAATCGTGCTTGACAAAGTGCAAAAAATTGTAAAAGATGAGATGGACAAAGCGGGTGCAAATGAAGTGCGCTTGGGATTTGTAACCCCTGCGGAGCTGTGGGAAAAATCAAAGCGATTTGACAAATACGGCAAGGAATTGCTTGTGTTTAGGGATAGAAAGGACAATAGATTCGTGCTAGGTCCCACGCACGAGGAAGCTGTGGTGGATTGCGCCAAAGGTTTGGTAAAAAGTTACAAGCAATTACCGCTAAATCTCTATCAGATTCACACAAAATTTCGCGATGAGATTCGTCCGCGCTTTGGGCTAATGCGGGCGCGTGAATTTGTGATGAAAGATGGGTATAGTTTTCACGCGGATAGCGCGGATTTGGATAGGGAATTTGCGCTAATGGAGCAAACCTATCGGCGAATCTTTGATAGACTTGGCGTAAAATATCGCGTGGTAGAGGCGGATAGCGGGGCGATTGGCGGGAGTGGAAGCAAGGAATTTATGCTTTTGGCAGATTCGGGTGAAGATGACATTGTGATATGCAAAAAATGCGACTATGCGAGTAATATCGAAGCAGCCACGCGAAAACCGCGCCCTGCACCTAAATCTAGTGCGCCACAAGCGGACTTTGCGAAGTTTCACACGCCAAATGTAACGACTATAAAGGCATTGAGTGAGTTTTTTAAGATTGATGAGTATTGGACGATGAAATGTGTAGCGAAAAAGGCGGTATTTGGGCGCAATTCGGACAATTTGTCTTTGGGTATGCGATTTCGCACTTGTGAAAATTTTGGGGATTTCGCAGACACAAAGTCTAGTCTCAATCCCCAAAATTTTCACAAATACAAAAGCCACACCGCAAATACTTCGATTGTAGATTCTGCAAATGAATCCAAAAACGCAGAATCTAGCACACAAAATAGCGTTCGCGCGGAAGTATCTTTGGATAATTTCGTGGGTTTTCAAGCACGAAACTGCGAGATAGAACTAGAGGTTCATCGAGCAGTTGAGTGCGCAGAATCTAGCGATTATGCCAAAGAGATAAACGCGCAAGAAGCCCCTTGTTTCTTTTTTATTCGCGGTTGCGATGAGCTAAATCTCACAAAAGCCCTAAACGCTATCCCAAACGCCATTGATTTGGTGGATTTACCCAAAGATGAGTTAGAATCACTTGGGCTAAAAAGCGGATTTATCGGGGCTTACGGCTTGCAACATATCACAAAATCGCCCTACATTTATTTTGACAATGAGTTGACGGACGGCGCGAATCTCATCTGTGGCGCGAATGAGGCGGACTATCACTTCGTGGGCGTGGATTTGGCGACATTTAGCGATTTGCAATACGCGGATTTGGTGGAGGTAAAAAAGGGCGATTTTTGCCCTAAATGTGGCGCAAAAGGCATTGATTCAACGCTAGATATTACAAAGGGCATTGAGTTAGGGCATATTTTTAAGCTTGGGACGCGGTATAGCGAACCAATGGATGCGACATTTTTGGATAGCAATGGACGCGCAAAGCCCTTTGTTATGGGCTGTTATGGCATTGGTGTGTCGCGAATCCTCCCTGCGATTTTGGAGCAAAAAGCCGATAGCAAGGGCGCGATTTGGGGTGCGCTTGCGCCATTTAGCCTTACTATCATCATTTCAAACACCAAAAACGCTGGCGAAGTGGATTTTGCGACAAAAATCTATGACGCGCTTTGCGATAGATTTGGCACTGCGGAGATTTTGCTTGATGATAGAGATGAGCGATTTGGCGTGAAAATGGCGGATTTTGAGCTACTTGGTGTGCGATTTGCGCTAATTGTCGGCAAAGAGTTGCAAAATGGCAAGGTTGAGCTAGTAAATCGCGCGGATTTATCGCGCAAAGCGTTAGATTCACGCGATTTTAGCGCACTTGTGGAGCAAATCAACGCGGCTTTAAGTGCAGATTAAATGCAATTTAAAAAGGATAGCAAATGGATTTTTGGGGATTTATTTTAGGTGCGATTTTTGCCACTATCTTGCCTTTGTTGTTCGTCTTTAGCGACAAATTACTAAAAGGCAATTCAGCTCAACGCCTAAAAGGCTGGACAATCATCGTATTTGTGGGTATTGCTATTGCATTGCCCATCGTGTGGGTGATTATTTCTAGTTCAGGCGATGGCAATGTCGCTTCTTTTGGACTAATTTTTAGTTTAATAGCTATGCCGATAATCTCGTGGGTTGGGGTAATCATCGCAAATATTTTATATTTCATCGCAAGGCGGATTTAAGCGCGGATTCAAATGTGAATCTTGCGAATCTTTAGGGCGTGAATCTAGCAAATTTTAAACAAAAAAGGGGGCGCGAAATGCGATTTTTAATCTTTTTGGCATACATCGCAATCGAAATTTATTTAGTGGCAGAAGTCATCGATGAATGGGGCTTTTTGGCGTTTATTTTGGAGATTATTTTAAGTGCGGTGCTTGGCGTTGGCATTTTGGGAGCGCAGTTTGGGAGAGTTGGGGAGAATTTACGAAAGATTGCGGAGTTTAGATTGAGCGTTGGCGGATTTTTAGGGAGAAGCATTTTTTGCGCGCTTGGGGCGATTTTGCTGATTATTCCTGCGATTTTGAGTGATATTTTTGGCGTTTTATTTTTGATAATTTCGATATTTTTTAAAAACGCAGAATCTAGCAACAACTTTAACGCAGAATCTAATAATTTCAGCGATTTTCGCAACTTTAACGCAGAATCTAGGCATTTTAGCGCAGAATCTGCAAATTTTAGGGCAGAGCAGAGCGATGAGATAATCGAAGCAGAGATTATCGAACATAAAGAGAAATTAAAATAGTGAGAAATTAAAATAGCAAAAAAATAAAGTAGCGAGAAAACAAAGCAGATTCTGCGAATCGCCCCGTTTTTGGCGAGAAGTTGCAAGAAAATAAAGCAGATTCTGCGAATCGCCCCGTTTTTTGGCGAGAAGTCGCGAGAAGTCGCGAAAAGTGGCGAGAATTGCGCGTTTAAGTGCGACTTCGTGGCAATCCATACCTTCCGTCATTGCGAGACTTTCCAAAGGCAAGTCGTGGCAATCTCTTAAATTTTGTTTATTTTTGGAATATTTGCGGTGTCAAATCGCAGAATCATAGACTTAGATTCTGCGAATGTTTGCTATAATTTCACACATTTTTTTACAAAGGACACACAATGAAAATCACATACACACTAACTGACGAATCCCCTGCCCTAGCGACTTATTCGTTTCTACCCATCGCAAAAGCATTTTGCAACCACGCGGATATTGAGGTGGCTACGAGCGATATTTCACTCTCTGCGCGCGTTTTGGCGCAATTCCCAGAATTGCTTAAAGATTCCCAAAAAGTGCCAGACACCCTAGATGAGCTAGGCAAACTTGTGCAACAAAGCGATTGCAATCTTATAAAAACCCCAAATATTTCAGCGAGCATTCCACAGCTAAAAGCCACGATTAAAGAGCTTCAAAGCAAAGGCTATGCGCTCCCAGATTTCCCCGATGAGCCCAAAGATGACGCCCAAAAAGCAATCAAAGAAAAATATCAAAAAGTGCTAGGAAGCGCGGTAAATCCCGTGCTTCGTGCGGGTAACTCCGATAGGCGAAGCACAAAGGCAGTCAAAGACTACGCGCGCAAAAACCCTTATCGCGTGATTCCCTTTGATAAAAGCTCCAAAACCATCGTGAGCTATATGAAAGATGGCGATTTTTTCGACAACGAAAAAGCAGCTCTTATCGACAAACCCACAAACGCAAAAATCGTATTTAAAGATTCAAATGGCACAATCACGACTTTAAAAGAAAATCTCAAATTAGAAAAAGATGAGATTTTGGACGCCACATTTATGGATAGCGCGAAGCTCTATGATTTTTACAAAGCACAAATTGAAGTCTGCAAAAAGCAAGATATTTTATTCTCCCTCCACCTCAAAGCCACGATGATGAAAGTAAGCGACCCTGTGCTCTTTGGCTACGCGGTGAAAGCGTATTTTGCCGAGATTTTTGAGCGATTTGGCGATGAGCTAAACGCGCTTGGTGTGAATGCAAATAACGGCGTGGCAGAGATTTTAAGCAAGATAGAATCTAGCCCTAAAAAAGCCCAAATCCTTGCGCTTTATAACGAAATCCTTGCCAAATCCGCCAAAATCTCAATGGTAAATTCTGACAAAGGCATTACGAACTTGCACATTCCAAGCGATGTGATAGTCGATGCCTCAATGCCTGCAATGCTAAAAAATGGCGCGAAGCTATGGGACAAAGATGGCAAAGAATGCGATACCAACGCGGTAATCCCTGATAAAACTTACGCTACGATTTATGAAGCCGTGATAGAGGATTTGCGGCGTAACGGCACACTAGAGCCCGCAACGCTAGGCAGTGTCAGCAATGTCGGGCTAATGGCAAAAAAGGCACAAGAATACGGCAGCCACGACAAAACTTTTATCGCGCAAAGCGATGGCGAGTTTAGCATAGTCGATGAAGTAGGCAGTGCGCTTTTAAGCCACAAAGTGCGCAAGGGCGACATTTATCGCGCAAATCAAGCCAAAATTGACGCGGTGCTAAATTGGATAGATTTGGGAATCGAGCGAGCCGAGCTCACGGGCGATAGGGCGATTTTTTGGCTTGATGAGAAGCGAGCTAGCAACAAAATAATGGCTGATATTGTGCGCAATCGCTTAAAAGAAAAGGGCAAATCTATGGAGATTCTCGCACCAAAAGAGGCGTGCTTAGAATCGCTAAAGCTAATCCGCGCAGGCAAAAACGCCATAAGCATTACGGGCAATGTGTTGCGCGATTATCTTACTGATTTATTCCCGATTCTCGAATTAGGCACGAGTGCCAAAATGCTCTCTGTCGTGCCTATGCTAAATGGCGGGGCGATGTTTGAGACAGGTGCGGGAGGCAGTGCGCCAAAGCAAGTCGAACAGCTAGTGGAGGAAAATCACTTGCGCTGGGATAGTTTGGGCGAGTTTTTGGCATTGCAAGCAAGCCTAGAATTTTACGCACAGCGCAATAATAACGCCAAAGCAAAAGTCCTCTCACGCGCCCTAGATAGCGCGATAGGGCAATGGCTAGATAACAACAAAGCCCCCTCACGCAAAGTAGGCGAGGACGACAACCGCACAAGCCATTTTTATTTAGCGATGTATTTTGCGCGCGCGTTGGCAAATCAAAGCGAAGATTCTGCGATTTCTAGCTTTTTTAGCGCGGTGGCAAACGAACTAGAATCAAACGCAGTGTCTATCCGCGTAGAATTTAACTCCGCGCAAGGAGCGAAAGTGGATTTAGGCGGATATTACAAATTTGATGATGACAAATGCAACGCCATAATGCGACCTAGCAAGGCATTTAATGCGATTATAGAGAAAATTGCAAAAAGATAAATGCGACTTTTTTAATGTGATTTTTGCAAAACGCAGAATCTGCCTTTGGTTTTTGTGTAGATTCTGCGATTTTCGTGTTATTTGTAGGCACAATCGAAATATTTGCGGTGTGGCTTTGCACGAAGTTTGCCCTGTTGCTAGGAAATAGAACTGATGGTTCATTGACGACGCAATGAGGCAAACTTTGTGTGAATTGCATACCCCAAAGATAAATTGCAAAAGATAAATTGCACAGGTAGATTTTAAAAAATATTAGCATATAAAAGGGTTGATGATTGAACATAGCATTTTTTGATTTCGACGGGACGATTAGTCGGGGCGATAGTTTTGCGCTGTTTTTGCGCTTTATTTTGGGGCGAAAGTTTTATGTGAAGTTAGCGCAGAATCTGCCTATTTTGTGCGCGTATAAAATGGGTTTGATTGGCAATGGCGTGGCAAAAGAGCGCATTTTAAAGTCGTGCTTGGGCGGGATGAAGGTTAGCGATTTGCATAAAAAATGCGCGGATTTTCTGCCGATTTTGGAGGGGATTTGCAAAGATTCTGCGATTGCAAAAGTCAAATGGCACAAGGCAAATGGCGATAAAGTGGTGCTTGTGAGCGCGAGTTTCGAGGAATATTTGGCGCATTTGGCGCAGAATCTTGGCATTGAGGTGATTGCTACAAAAATGCAAGTGGTGGGCGATAAAATCACAGGTGCTTTTGCCACGCCAAACTGCTATGGCGCGCAAAAAGTGGCGCGGATTAAAGAGCGATTTGATTTAGGCGAGTTTGAAAAAATCTATGCGTATGGCGACACGCGTGGCGATAATGAAATGCTAGATTTGGCGCACCACGCGTTTTATAGAGTTTTTAAGTGAAATTTAAGGAAGCGAAAATGTGGCAAAATATTTGGAGCAAAAAGGGATTAGATTCTGCGGATTTCGACATTGCGAGTTTAATGAAAGCAGATGGATTTGACACGAGCGGAGCGGCACTAAACGCAGAATCTTGGGTAGAATTTTTCAAATATGTCGCAAAAATGGCGCGATGTGGCAAGGGCAAAAAGCGAGTTTTGGAGGTAGGATGCGGAAGCGGAGCGGCACTAAAATCGCTAGTTTGCATAAATCCGCATTTGGAAATTTATGGCATAGATTACTCGCAAAATTTAGTTAATATCGCCAAATGCGCGATAAAAGAAGGCAGATTTATCTGCGATGAGGCGAAAAATATCGATTTGGCGTTTGGGGCAGTGGCGGATTCTGCGAATTTGAGGGATTTGGCGTGTGAAGATTTTGCGAATGGTGCGGATTCTACGAATATGGCGGATTCTGCGAATAAAGATTCTGCGTTTGCGGATTCTGTGAATATGGCGGATTCTGCGATTTGTAACGGGGGGGGGGATTTGACTTTATCTTTTCAAACTCCGCATTTCAATACTTCCCAAGCAAAAATTACGCATTTAGCGTCATAAGCAAATCCTATAATTTACTCGCGCGGGGCGGAAATCTCGCCTTTTTAGACTTAAATGACGCAATGGCAAAACCCGCCTACACCGCAATCCGCAAGGGCGATTTGAGTGAGGTGGAATACTCCGCAAAATACGCTGGTTTGGAGCATTTATTTTTCGATAGGGGCGAAATCTTTGAGATTATAAACGCACTTGGATTTGAGAAAATTATCATCGAAAATCAGCACATTGCGGGGTATATCAATAATGAATGTCGCTTCAATGCCTTTGCGCTAGGGAAAAAATAGGATTTTTGCGGAAGATTCTGCGGAGTTTGGGGCGGAATTGCGAATTTAAAAAACGCAGAATCTGTAATGAAAAAATAATGTGGATTGCTTCGCCTTGCTATCGTAAGGACTCGCAATGACGAAATAATCTCGTTAGATTCTGCAAAATCGCAGAATCTCGCACGCAAATTTGTCATTTTGAGCGAGTAACGAAGCGAAAAATCTTTTTTGTTTTTTTGGGTTGCCACGATTTGCATTCGCAAATCTCGCAATGACAAAATAAAGGCAGATTTTGCAAAATCGCAGAATCTACCACGAACTTCGTCATTGCGAGAGAATGAGCGAATGCGAATTCTCGTGGCAATCCAATTCGCAAAATCTCGCATAGCAATTTTTCTTTAAGTTTATTTTTTATAAAATTTCGCATTTTTTTTAAAAAGGGCAGAGTTTGAGCGCATTTAGCAAGGCATTTAGCAAAATATTTGATAAACTTCACAAAGCACTTATCGCAAATCGCAAAGCATTTGGCGAAATATTTAGCGAATATCTAGCAAAAGATTCAATCAAAGATTCAGCATATTTTAGGCATTTTAGGCAAATCCCCCCCCCCGTTTTTAACTACACGCTTAATTAGATTCTACGAATCTTCGCGCAATTTTATCTTTTCGCTTCTACGATTTTCACCACCACGATTTTTATTATTGCGATTTTCTCCGCAAATTACGCAATTTCTTTGCATTTTTCTAAAAGGCGTGAAAATAAATATTTAGATTTTCACGCAAAGATTCTGCGCTTTTAAAGGCGCAAAATTTAGGATTTTAGCAAGCAACAAAATTTAACACAAAAGGAGAAAAAATGGATACATACACAATATTAGGCGGGATTCAGGATAGATTACCAAGAGGAGAAATGAGAGACTCTGCTCTTAATGAGATAAAAAGCAGGTTAGATTCGTTAAGCGATAGTCAGCGAAGTGATGTAAATTTTAAGATTCAAGCACTTAATCTTAAAAATCCTGCGCTTGTGTTTTGGGTAGGTAGTTTCTTATTTGGCAATTTTGGCGTAGGGCGGTTTATGATAGGCGACATTGGGCTAGGAATTGCAAGGTTAATTTTGCCAATAATAGGGCTGTTGATGATGGCATCAGGCTTTGATGCTGTAATGGTAATTGGCACTATTTGCTACTCTGGCTCTATTGTTTGGTGGTTTGTGGATTTATTTATTGTAGGTAAAAAGTTGCGTATGCAAAATTTACGCAAAGTCATACTTGCGATAGAGAGTGTGAAAGGGAGGTAAAATGGAACAATCATCAATATTTTTAATGAATCTAATGAGTCAGTGGCGCGATAAAATCCCCGAGCATCAAGCATTCATTATACAACAGCAGTTAGAGGGCATAGATGAGCAGTCATTATATGCGCTCACAACTTTATCGCTCAAAGACCCTATCATTGGCTTGGTGCTAGGTATATTTTTTGGGCTTTTTGGTGTGGATAGATTCTACAAAGGCGATGTAGGGTTAGGTGTGGTAAAGTTGCTATTATGTTGGCTAACGCTTGGAATATGGTGGGCTATTGACTTATACCTAGTGTGGCACGGAATCAAAAATGACAATGTCCAAAAAATCGCACAATCATTGGCATTTGCTAATAGAATAAGTTCAAAATAAAAGGAGAAAAAGATGAATAAAATAAATAAAATCGCAGTGATGTTTATGGTTTTTGTGGCGGTAGGAATAGGATTTGGCGGATGTGGTAAAAAAGGCGAAAGCATTGAATTGCAAATTGCGACAGCTAGAAGCGATTCGGCAGCTACGCTAAAAGCGATTGTATCAAAGGTTTTCGCGGATAATATCGACACTACGAAAGCCACAGCACCAAATGGCGAATCGTGGGGCGAGTGGATTATGACAATAGCGCAGTTGGATAAAGCTAGATGGGCAATATCTAGCAACGGCGTCTATCCCATTGACAGAAAATCAAAAACCCCTTGCCACAATTCAAGCAAAACGCCACTAATATGGATAAATTCACAAACAGGGTCTATGCACTTTAATCCTAGCAAATTGACAGATAGCGAAAATGGCTTTTGTGTAGAATTGAAAAATAGTTATGTTACAGATACAGGCAATGGCGATAGGGTTATACCGCTTAACTAATTAGCAAAAGAAATTAAATATAAGGTGGAGCGAAAAAACTTTTTTGTTTTTTTATATTGCCACGATTTTGCGAATCGCAGAATCTTTTAAAAACAAATGAAAGTCCCCCTCCATTGCGGATGATTCGCGCAAATTGCCCACTCCCTTGCGGAGGGGGGGGGTAGGGGTGGGGTGGGTTGAGATTTTTGCAAAATCGCAGAATCTACGCAAAATTCGTATTTTTAATAAAATACACAATCCCATATTGCGCGAAAAAATTGGCTGAATCTTTTGTGCTGCCATCTAAAAACACAATAATTTCAATGCCTTTTTGCCTTAATCGCTCCAAATTTTGGCAAATCGTAGAATCTGCGCTAGTAGAAATTTTGTTTTTTGTGGATTGCCACGACTTGCTTTGCAAGTCTCGCAATGGCGAGATAGGGGTAGATTCTGCGAATTTTGTGCGAGATTCTGCGTTGTCATTGCGAGATTTTTTAAATTTTGGTGCGATTAAAATTATGCGATTTATGCGAGTTTTGGCATTTAGCGCAAATGCTATCGCTTCCATCGCTCCGCCTCCAAGCGCGCAGATTTCATATTGCGTCATTTTAAAATTAAATGCCCGCAAAATCGGCGCAACTTTTTTTAACACATCTTTTTTAAATGCACCTTTTTTTATCGCACTTTCGCCCAAATCCCCGCCAAAAAATTTCATCACAAAATTTCGCCCAAATCCCCGCCAAAAATTTTCATCACAAAATTTCGCCCATCGCTTACACCACGCCAAGCACCCGCTACTCAAGCGAATCTAGCGATTTTTTAAAAATCGCGCTGATTTCATCTTTTGTGATTTTTTCATTTTCTAATAGTAGTTTTTGCGCTTCAACTAGCGCATTTTTGGAGCTTGTGAAAAATATTTTTAGCTCATCTTGGACGGCGTTTAAAATCTCCAAAATGTCCTCCCCGCTAATTAGCATTCGCTCTCCCATCCCGTAATCCTCGCACATTTCAGTGGCGATGATTTTGGCGATTTGTATGTCATCTTTGCAATTTGTATAAACTTCGCCGACATTCATATTTAGCACGACATTGCCACTTAGAGCGACTTTTATTTGGTTTAGTAAGTCCGTTTTGGAGCGTAGATTTTTATCGGCATTTTTGATACCATCGCCCAAAAGCGACACTTTGTCAAACTCCATTTCGCACCAATACGCACACAACGCCTTTGCAGCTTGATAAAGTGAGAGAATATTTTTTTCCTCCGCGCTTAAAGTGAGCTGTTTTTTAATGCCACCTTCGATTTTGCTCTGCGATGCGAAAAAATCATCATTTGTGATTGTCTCAGCACCGCGCCGAAGCGCATTTAAACTCGCTTCATTTACCAAAGATGCCAACGCCGCACCGCTAAATCCCACGCTCATTTTCGCCACTTCGCTGATATTGACACTATGATTTTTCCCACGCAAATATAGCTCGATGATTTTTACGCGCTCTTCAAAGTCTGGCAAATCAATGTAGATTCGCCTATCAAACCGCCCTGAACGAAGCAACGCGCTATCCAAAATCTCCACGCGATTCGTAGCACCCACGACAATCACGCCACTGCTATCCACAAAGCCGTCCATTTCGGTAAGTAGCTGATTTAGCGTGGTTTCGCGCTCATCATTTCTATGCTCCCCGCGCGCTTTGCCCACAGCGTCAATCTCATCGATAAAAATAATGCTAGGACTTTGTCGTTTTGCTTGGTAAAATAGCTCACGGACGCGCTTTGCGCCCACGCCTACATAGATTTGCGCAAACGAACTGCCACTTTGATAAAAAAACGGCACTTTTGCTTCATTTGCAATAGCCTTTGCAATCATCGTTTTTCCCACGCCGGGCGGTCCTATTAGCAAAATTCCTTTGGGTAAAGCTATGCCTTTGTCTTGGTATTTTTTGGGCGATTTCAAATAATCGATGATTTCTAACAAATCATCTTTGACTTCCTTAATCCCTGCAATATCATCAAATGTGATATTTGGCGAATTATCCGCGATAATTGCGGGGTTTGCAATGGGATTTGCAAATGGATTCGCGCTTACTTCGCGATTCAAATCCTGCGTCAAATTTTGGCGAATCTGCCTTGAATCCGCATTATTTCGCTTTATCGTGCGTGAGAGAGCATTGACTAGCACGGCGATTCCTAGCAGGACAATCACCAAAATGCCTATATCGCTTAAAATGTTGTTAAATCCGCTATTGTTTTTCACGCGGACGATTAGATTGGGATACGCGCTCAAATCTACCAGCGCACGGGCGATTTTATGCTTTTTTGCGCCGTCATTTAGATAAATGTAGCTCTCATCAATCATCACGCTAAAATCCTGCGAATCGCTTACAATGCGCGAAAATTCCTCCATATCAATAATACTTGTATTGTCGCGTAAAACAAGCACCGCGCTTAAAATCGCCACCAAAATAACGCCACAAAAAATAATTATAAGACTTTTAGATTTCTGCATAATTTAGCTCTTCCTTTGTTTGATAATCGCTTATTTTTATCCACGAGTGCGATAGATTCGCGCTTGAATCTGCGGAGGTTTTAATCGCCATTTTGTTGAAAAATTCATCAAAACCATAAAAATAATCGCCTTTTTTGGATTCAACCAAAATATTTAGCGATTCGCGCGTTTTTGCCTTTGCGAATCTAAATGCAAAATTTTTAGCTTGAATCAAATCCACCACGCGCTTTAATCGCTCTTTTGCGACAATTTTTGGCGTATTATTTGGCATTAACGCTGATTTTGTCCCACTTCTAGGCGAAAAGATAAAGCAATGAATATGCGTGAGTGGCATAATTTCTAACTTTTTTAGTGCGCCTTCAAAGACACTATCGCTCTCATTTGGGTGCGCTACGATAAAATCTGTCCCCAAAGCAAAGCCCTTTTTTGCGATAGATTCAAAGAGTTGCAAATCCTTTTCAAAGCGGTTGGCGCGATTCATAAGGCGTAGCATTTCGTTATCTGTGTGTTGGATTGCAATATGCAAATGTCGCTCCAAAATTGGCATTTCCAAAATCTCCAAAAACGCGCTATTTATTTGCGAAGGTTCTAAACTGCCTAGCCGAATGCGCTTAACGCCCTTAATCTCTGCAATATCGCTTATAAGTTTAGGTAGCGAATCACGCGAATCCTTTGGCAAATCCTTGCCATAACTCCCCAAATTTGTCCCGCTTAACACAAACTCACTAACGCCTTGATTTGTAAGAGCGCGAATCTGCTCCAAAATCAAATTGCGATTCAAACTCCGCGCTTTGCCCCGCACCTGCGGGATAATGCAATATGAGCATTTAAAATCGCAACCTTCTTGCACTTTGATAAATGCGCGAGTGCGCCCTGTGAGCGTTTTTAGCGCGACATTATCAACCGCGCTTAAATCATTTGGTGCAAAAAATGGATTTTGCGATTTTAGCAATGCTTCAATTTCTGCTTTTTTACTATGCCCAAACGCCCCAAAAATCGCGCCTTTGTCAAAAAGTGTGCGCCCCACGCTATCCAAAGCGCAACCTGTAAAAAAAATCTTTTTGTTTTGTTTGCGAATTTGTGAAACATACTCTCTTAGGGATTTATCGGCGTTGTTTGTAACGGTGCAAGAGTTTATCACAATAATATCTGCTTCGCTCTCACTCTCGCTAACTTCAAAGGATTTGCTAGATTCTGCGCTTTGATTCGCGCTTAAAAGTTGCGAAATCATCACTTGCGTATCATAAATATTTGTCCTGCAACCAAAGGTTTTAAAAAAGATTTTTTGCATTTTTATAACTCAATTCGCAGAATCTAACGGCACTTTGCCGTCCGCCAAAATATTTTTGATAGATTCTGCGTTTTTCGCAGAATCTGCCCCCAAATCTCTCTCTTTTGGCACAATCGTAGTTGTGGGATAAGAAATCTCAATGTCATTTTCGCGTGTAAATGCTTCGATGAGTTCGCCAGAGATGAGCGAATTTAGCATTAAAGTCGCGTAAGAGTTTGTTTGAAACCACACAGAAATCTTTATGCCATTTGGCACGATAAAGCTAAATACACGCGGTTCTACATTCATATCGCGCAAAGAATATTTGACTTTTAGCAGATTTAAATTTCGGCGCGTGGATTCGGTGTATCCGCTTGAATATTTTTTGGCGATTTGAGACGCCAAACGCAGGGCTTTTTTGTAGTTGCTTTTAAAAGTGATGGTAATATCTACGCCATCCCACGCGGTTTTCATATTTTCGTGTGAATAGTTTGCAAACATTGTGGTAAAGATGAGATTGTTTGGGATAAAGATGATTCGCCCTGCACGGCGATTTTCGCTGTAAGTGGTGTAGGTTACATCTTCATATAGCGTGATTCGTAGCATTGAGATATCAATCACATCGCCTACATAAGTAACGCCGTCCTTTACCACGCGAATCCTATCGCCAGACTTTACCATTCCACCGCCCATAATCACCATATAGCCAAAAAAGCTCATAAACCAATCCTTCATCGCAATGGCAAATCCAGCCGACACAAAACCGATAATTGCGATGATATAGGCGACATTTTCAATGTATGCAAAAAGCGAGATTAAGATAATTAGTGAGATATTTATAACATTTATGATTTTATTTATCGCATAAGAGCTATGTGAATCTTCGTGCGAGCGGGCATAAAGTTTTAGGATAAATTTTATGGCAAATGAGATTGCCGAAATAAGCGCGATTGCAAGGGTGATATAAAGCAACTTTAACGCCTCCGCGCGGATTGCGTCATTTACTTTTGCGATATTTTCAGTGGCATTTTTCTTAAAAATATCCATATAAAGTTCTAGCACTTTTTTAGCAGAATCTAGCTCAGATTTCATAATTTGGGCGTTTTTTAGCTCAGATTCTGCGTTTTGTAGCGTTTGCAAAATGGCGATTTTTTCATCTAATAAATCTAATAAATTTTGCAGATTCGCGTAATTTGCTTCAATATTTTGCAGTTGTGCGTTTAGATTTTTGATATAAGAATATCCGCTTTGAATAAGAAATGGATTTGTGATTTTTGGCGTTTCGCTAATGTCTTTTAAAAGCTCTTTATATGGCTCATCTTTGTAGGTTCGAAGCAATTCTTCTTGCCGTTCTAGCGTGTGAAGTCGTTGCTCCAAATCATCGATTTTTGCGAAGTCTTTGGATTCGGCGGATTTGTTAAGTGAATCTAGCTGATTTTTAAGGCGCGAAATTTCACGCAAAATTTGATTGTATTCATTGTAATTTTTATACTTTGCAATCCACGCATTGCTTTGAATCTGCGCATTTAGATTCGCCAAATCCGCGCCAAAAAGTGTGAGATTCGCTAACGCAAAAGCCAAAAAGGCAACAATTTTTTTCATAATATCTCCAAAATGGTTTCTTTTGGGGGATTTTCAATGATTTGCATTTTCCCAATGCCCTTTGGCAGGACAAATCGCAAAATGCTATTTTGACTTTTTTTATCCAAATAAAATTTTGCAAAAAAGTCATTTTTATCGCTTACAGCGTAGTGAATTGGCAGTCCGTTTTTTGCGATTAGATTTTGGATTTTCTTCGCTTCATCGCTAGTAATTGCGCCAAGTTTCACTGCCAACGCATTTGCTTTGATTATGCCAAGCGCAACCGCTTCGCCGTGCAAAAACTCCGTGTAATTGCCAAGCAATTCGATGATATGCCCAAAAGTATGTCCATAATTTAGCCCAGCGCGAATCCCGCCTTCTCTCTCATCTTGCGCCACGATTCGCGCTTTTATGGCGACAGATTTATAAATCGCTTTTTCTAAATCATCGCGGTTTTCTAATAGATTCGCGCCCTCCATCCACTCAAAAAATTCTTTGTCAAAGCACACAGCGATTTTGATAATCTCTGTAATCCCAGCGCGAATCTCGCGCACTGATAGCGAATCCAAATATTTTGCGTTGATAAAAACTGCCTTTGGCTGATAAAAAAGCCCGATTAGATTTTTGCCAAAGTCGTTATTTACGCCTGTTTTTCCGCCCACACTTGCATCAACTTGCGCTAAAAGCGTGGTTGGGATATTTATAAAATCAATCCCGCGCATAAAAATCCCCGCCGCAAATCCCGCCATATCCGTTATCACGCCCCCGCCAAAGCCGATAATTAGCGATTTTCTATCCATTTTGTGAATAAATGCGTTTTCTAAAATATCATTCACGCTTTGCAGATTTTTATACTTTTCGCCGTCCTTTATTGTCGCCACAAAGACTTCATCTGCGTTTATTTGCCCCAAAAGATTCGCGCCGTGCAAAGCAAAAACCTTTGGATTTGAGACAATTAGCACTTTTTTGTAACCCGCAATCTTAAAATCATCGCTAAAATCTATTGCATAAGAATTTGCGCCTAAATTTATTTCTATTTTTTTCATTATGATTCGCCTTTTTTTGATTCGCCTTTAAAAATTTCATAATTGTATAATTTTTTTGCTTATATCGGCAGTAAAATCTGTGGATTTTTGTGAATTAGAAGCGAGAGATAATTCGCATTTTTCTCTAAAATCCACGAAAAGCGGGATTTCAATATATCAATTTCAAGCGGGATAAATTGCAAAATCTGCGTTTTATAAATCCAAAATAGCGGATTTGTCGCATTTGTCCGCTCAAAGCAAATCTCTTTGTGTAGCACCTTGCAGAGATTGCGGTAATATTGCGCCAAATTTTCGTTAAACTCGCCATCGATTTGAAACTCATAAAGCATAATGTTTAAGTTGAGCTGCGCGCTAAAATCCACAATATTATAAGCGATATTTTGCGCTGAATCTGCGGTGATTGTGAGCGACTTTGCGATATTTTCTAATCGCACTTTGCCGACTTTTAGAATGGGGCGATTTGCTTTGAATAAAATTTTGCGATTGCCCTTGCTTTTAAAAATCGCGCTTGGAGCGATGATTAAGCCCATTTTTTTCGCAGAATCTAGGGCGATTTTTTGTGCGATATTTATTTTTGCATATTCGATTTTTACAAAAATATTATCGCTTTGAAGGCGCAGAATCTCGCGTAACTCCGCGATATCGCTTGGATTTAGAATGTTTATTATTAGATTGTCATTTTTGATTTTTTTATGCAAAAATAGCGCGTCTGCGATTATGCCTTTAATCTCATCTTTATCGCAGATTCGAAAGTCGATATAGGCGAAAATATCCCGCCCAAAGGGCGCTGGGAAGCTATGCTTGTTGTTATTTATGCGTTTATAGATTTTATTTAAGATTCGCGGTTCGCCCACCGCCAAAATACTGTCATTTGGGAGAATTATGGTGCTATCTTTTGGCAATAAAAAATTAAATCCCCGATAAATCCCCGCAATGCTCCACCCCTTTTGCAAAATCGAACCAATGCTAGTGTGCGAATATGGACTGCCAAAGGGGACGCCAATTTGCATAATTTCGCCTTTATTTAACCCAAATCCCCGCGCAATTACGGGGATATTTGGCATTTGCTGGATTAGCGACTTTGCACTTAAAAAGTCGCTTGAAACAATGCTGATATTTGCGTCATTATGCAGATTCTGCGATAGATTTGCCTTTTGCTTTAAAAAGACTACGATAGGGATTTCAGGCGCATTTTGGCGGATAATGTGGCAGACTTCGTTGCTCTTTGCGGGATTTTGCGTGATGACAAAAATGCTGTGAATCTTATGCGAGATTAAGGGCGTTAAAAAAAATGATGAGGTAATCTCCGCTCGTAAAATGTGAAATCTATCGCCAAACGCCAAAATCTCGCTGTCATTTGAGATAATCGTGTAATTATTATTGCTTTGATATTTTTCTGCCAAAAATTCTAAAAAAATCTTTGCCACACCGCCCTCAGCGATGATTAGAACGCTTTTCATTTTACCTTTGCCACCTTTTGAATTGCCTTATTTATTTGCCTTTGCCATCTTTATGATTTGCCTTTGTCATCTTTAAAGCGAAATTATATAAAAATATTTACAAAAATATCGCTTTTTGTGTAGAATCTAAAATTTTTAGGGCAGATTCTGCGAAAATGGCGATATTTTAGGGCGTAGATTCTGCGATTTATGCAAGATTCTGCGAAAAAAGGCGCAGATTCTGCGAAATTAGCAAAAGGGTAGGGCGATGCGATATAATTTGGACGAAGAGAGCAGTTTTGAGGCGAATTTGCTATTTTGGATTGAGCGATTTTTGCATTTTAAAATCACCTCTTTAAGTTCGCGAAATGTGAAAGATAGGGCGGTTTTAAATGATATTTTAAAGCAACTTCGCTTTGGGATAAAAAATATCGCGGATTTAAAAGAGCTATCCAAAAAAGTCCGCAACATAGGACTTATCGGCATAAACACTTATGCAAATCCGCTAATAAAACTCTTTATCTACCTGCAAGATTTTGGATTTGCGAGTATGAAAGAGATTGATGAGGAAAAACTGCGCGATTTTATCGCTGTGGAGTGCGCCGCGCTAAGCAATGCTAGTAAAAAAAACTATCGCATTGCAATCATTGGATTTTTTGCATTTATCGATAAAAATAACGAGGATAGCGAGGGAAAAAGCTATATTTTCAATATCGAGCTAAAAAATATCGGCGATATTCGTGGCAAAAGCATTGAAAAACTGCCATCTTTTATGAGCGAGGGCGAGGTGGAGAAGTTTATTGGCGCGATTGATGAGTTCCCATTTAGCGCGAAAATCACAAATCGCAATCGCCTGATTTTGAAACTCATTTTATACACCGGCATTCGCGTAAGCGAGGCACTAAACCTAAAAATAAAAGACATTGCGCCAAAGGATGAATATTATATCTTGCAAGTGCGTGGCAAGGGGAATAAACCGCGCGTTGTGATGATTTTTAGGCGACATATTGAGGAATTATTAAATGCGTGGTTAGAGCAGAAAAATGCGATGCTGTTGAAAAATGACTTAATTTTTTGCAATTTTAAGGACAAAATGCTGACACAAGCATACATTAGTCGCGTGGTGGAGAAGGTGCTAAGTTTTGCAGGGATTAGAAAGGAAAAAAATGGCGCGCATATGCTTCGCCATAGTTTTGCGACTTTGCTGTATCAAAAAAGTTTGGATTTGATTTTGGTGCAAGAGGCGTTAGGACACGCAAGTATCGCCACCTCGCGGATTTATACGCATTTTGATATCTCACGACTGCAAAAGACAACGAGCATTATGCCGGATTAGATTCTGCGAAATATGCGATATTGTGTTAGATTCTGCGATTCTGCGTTTAGATTCTGCAAATCGCAGAATCTAGCGATTTTATCCCCCAAATCGCGCAATAAAAGCCACTATAAATTAGCAAATATCCATCAAATAGCGCAAAAATTTCGCCACCAAAGAGAAACGCGACAAGGGCGAGTGTGGCTGTGAATTTATTTGCAAAATAAAGTGCGATGATAAATGCGCCGATAAAAACCGCGCAAGGTGCTAGATTGCGCGAAAAATCAAATGCGATTACATCCAACTGCCCCAAAAATAGTGTGAGTGAAAAAATGAAAATGATTAGATTTTGCGATATTTTGGCGTTATTTAAATCGCAAAATCCACAATCGCAAAATCCACAATTACAGAATTTCGCGCAAATCTCGCAAAATCCGCTGATATTTTTTGCTAGATTTTGCAAAATAAATGTAGCACATAAAAGGGTGCAAAATAAGCTCGCTTCCCCAAAGAGCGAGAAAAAGAGCATTGTAAGTGAGTAAAAATCCCACAGCACGAAAAATATGGGTAGATTTATAAAAATCATTAGCGATGCGATGGTGGCGTATTTTGCGGTGTTGTGTCGCCTAAAAATGGCGTTTCCTAAAAATACAAACGCACTTAAAAATAATAAATTTATACTAATCATTTTTCACCCCTAATGCCCTTGAAATGGGATAAATTGCCTTATTCTCCGTCATTGCGAGATTCTGCGAAGCAGAATCGTGGCAATCCAAATAATCTAAATTAAAATTGTCATTTTGAGCCGTAGGCGAAAAATCTCTATTTTGAGATATTTCGCTTCGCTCAATATGACAATTTAAACTAGATTCTGCGTTTTTTGTTTCATTCGCAGAATCTGCGATATTTTCGCTGTTTTTTGGATTAGATTCGCTTGTTTTTTCTCGCAAAAAGGGCTGCACCCCCCGCCCCGCTCCCCCTACGCGCCAAAAAGCAGCCGCTTTTTCGCTTTTAGGGGGAGTGCCTCGCTTTTCCGCTTCTAGCAAAAAATCGGCGGTTGCACTACTGCAACCTTGCTCCCGATTTTTTGCACCACGAAGCGGGCGAGTTTTGGTTGCACTTCGTGCAACTAAATTTATTGTGGATTGCTTTGTTGCACTCGCTTCGCTTCGTGCGCCTCGCAATGACGAAATTGGGGCAGATTCTGCGTTTAGATTCTGCGAAATGGTGGCAGATTCTGCGTTTTTTACTTGATTCGCAGAATCTAAAATCATAAAATCTGATATTTTTCTCTCCAAATCTGCCAAATTGATTCGCTTGATTTTTATATTTTTGCGATTGTGCGTGTAGGCGATAAAAAGGTGATTTTTGTCGATGAGTGCGGATGGATAGCTCACTTCGTGGGGATAAGATTGCTTCGTTTTATCGATATTTTGCAAATGCGAAAATTTCGCAAAATCACTCAAAAGATACAGCCCCAAACTCGCACGAGAATTGCCCTGCCACTCGCCATTTTCAAGTATTTTGCCATCGTTGTAAAGAAGCAAGATTCTGCGAATATTTTGCGGATTTTTATAGCTCACAAGCACGGGCGAATCATCCCACCCCATTAAGTTTGTTGCACTTGGCGCACTCCATTTTGCACCAAAATCATCGCACTCTTGCAAAAAACTTGCATTTTTATGTGCCTTGTGATTGCGAAAAAATGCTAGACATTTGCGTGAATCTAGCGCGATAATCGTTGGTTGCAGTTGATTTTTTAGCGCGTTTATGCGCTTTGCGTGTGTGAAATTCGCATTCTCATCAAAAAACGCCACTAGCGCATATTTCGCCCCAAGCTCATAATAAAGTGGCAACATAAATCCGCCATTTTTAAGCAACACGGGCGGTGTCCGCACTAAATGCGAGAAATTTGCCAAAAGTCCTAATTTTAGCTCACTTCTAAATTCTAGCGTCTCCAAATCAGCACCAAATTGCAAATGATAAATCTTTGAAGTCGCCCACCCACCGAGACTAACGCCCACCACAAAAAGATGAATGCGCCCATTTTTATCCCTAAAAATCACGGGATTGCCTAGCTTTTTGATGAATTTTTGCGCCATTATTGAGAGCATTTTAGCGTCCAAAATCGCGCGCTGTGGGGAGGATTGCAAGGTTTGCTTATCGATGAAATGCGCCATAATCTTCACATCACTCGCCCCCTCTTTGCTCCCGGCAAAATACACCGCCATTATTTTCTCGCCTAAGTCTAAAAGCGAACTGCTATGCGCACTATTTGTGGCATTTGGCAAGATGAGATGAGATTCTGCGAGATTTTTGTCATTTTGAGGCGAAAAATTTCTTTTATTTTTTTTGAGATTCTTCGCTACGCTATCGCTTCGATGAGAATGCCAAAGTGAAGTGCGTTTCGCAAAATCTAATTTGGATTTTATTTTATATTCTGCCCCCCCCCGTGCGAGATTCTGCGATTCTGCGTTTAATTCTGCTAGATTCTGCGATTTTTCGTTTGATTCAAATAAATTCACGCTAGATTCTGCGAGATTTTGAGATTTTTCACTTTGCTTAAAATGACAAGATTCTGCGCTAGATTCTGCGATAAAAGGCACATATTTTGGCGTATTTTGCTTTACAAAAACTACAATCGCCACGCATAAAATCGCTATAAAAATCACAAATCCACTTAAACCACGCATTATTTTTCGCATTAAAACTCGCATTAAATTTCGCAATTTTTTCAATCCCTTCGCATTTTTTAAAACCGCAATTTTAGCAAATTTGTCGCAAAACTTTTAAATATTTATTATAAAAGGTATAAATTTATAGGCAGTGCATTATCCCGATGCAGTCAAGCATTTTGTTTGATTGACATTATTTTTATGGAGGTCATTATGACAAAAAGTAGCGTAGTTAGTATAAATGAATCGTTAGAGCAAATCGAAGAATTAACAGCAGACATTCGCCTATCGCTTATGCAAAGGGATATTGAAATGGTTTGCGATGATTATTTGTGCGAAGTCCAAAGAGTTGATGATTGCATAGCAATCCATTTTGAAGCGCATTCAAAGTATCATTTTGGGATACTTGTGGGATACTTTGATGAGTGCTGGTGGAGCGGAATCGTGCTATTTAAAGCAGATGATTCAAGCGCAAACACGAGCGATAAGCTACAATCAGCAAGTAACGATTTGCACCAAAAAGGATTTAAGATTTCGCTATCAAGCGAACACTATGTCTATATGGATTCTGTTGGGATTGTCGAGTGCGAAGAGTTTAGCGAATTTATGCCAAAAGTGTTTGAATCTATCAACGCAAACAAAGATTTGCTATACAAGATAAATGTATCGCTAGAAAATTTCATATAAAGCATAATCGCCACTCCCCCGAATGGGGGAGGGCTTGAATGTGCTATTTAGCTACTTATCAAATCGGTGCAAGATTTAATTGCCTTTGCTTGTGTGAGAGGTGGTAAATCTTGCAAAAGATTCGCATTTTTTGCCAAAGATTCGCGCATTTTTGCTGTCGAATCTAAAAAGCGATTGAGAGTTGAATCTAAAAAATGATTGAGAGTCGAATCTAAAAAGCGATTCGGCAGGACAACTTTTTGTCCATTTTTTATGGAGTAATTTCATTTGTAATTTTAACTTTGAAAGGGGATTGAAAATGAGAACAAATCAAGTTCAAAAAATCATCAGCGATGAGCAGCTTTACCTAAAAAGCAAAGCAAAAATTTATATGCTTAAATTTTTGGTAGAGTTAGATGGATTTACGCGTTTTATGTCTTATATGGCTAGACAGCCCTATGATTATGATGAAATCTCTGAT
This sequence comes from Helicobacter sp. 23-1044, assembly GCF_053654695.1. Classification (NCBI taxonomy): domain Bacteria; kingdom Pseudomonadati; phylum Campylobacterota; class Epsilonproteobacteria; order Campylobacterales; family Helicobacteraceae; genus Helicobacter; species Helicobacter sp. 23-1044. The sequence continues at coordinate 17,347 of NZ_JBSIUQ010000004.1, read as the reverse complement.
TTTATGGGATTTCGCAAAATTTGCCCCTTGCACGAGACTTATGCAAAGAGCAAAAACAAAGAAAAATACAAAAATGAAATCCTTGCATTTTGCAAAGTCGAGTTGGATTCGCTATTAAAAAAAGAAAAGCAAGGAAAAATCGGTTTTCACAAAACGCTAAATGACAATTTGCACATTTTAGCGGATACTTTGCATTTAAATGATGCGGAGTTTGCTTTGGTGAATATCACTGCGATTGCGACAGAAGTTAGAGAATTTAGGGATTTTTTGGAAGCGTTTGGTAATGTAGGACGCCGTGAATCCGCGCTTATTATCAGTCAGTTGCTAGGATTTTCTTATGATAAGATTATAAATGCCCTTAGCGATGAGGGTATTTTGCGACAACTTGAAATTATCCGCTCTTATCGCAAATCCATAAGCCTTGCGTTGGAATTTGAAAGCGGGGATTTTATCAATATTTTGCTAAGTGAGCATAGAAGCAAAAATGAGCTAACGCGCAATTTTGTTATCCCTTGCGGTGAATCTACGCTTGATTCAAGCGATTACACGCATATCAAAGAGTTGGATTCGCTACTTTGCTATTTGCGATTTGCCAAAGATTCGCGCAAAAAAGGTGTGAATATTTTGCTTTATGGGACACCGGGGACGGGCAAAAGCGAATTTGCCAAAATCATCGCCAAAAATATCAGCGCAAATCTATTCAAAGTCCGCGTAAATGATAGCGACGGAGACGCCCAAGATGGCGAAGCGCGAATCGGTTCATATCTTTTAGCGCAACGCTTTTTGGACGCAAACAAAGACATTTTGCTTTATGATGAAGTGGAGGACATTTTAAACTGCGATAAAGGTAGATTTAAAAACAAAGCGTTTTTTAATGAAATGCTCGAATCAAATCCCGTGCCGACTATTTGGATTACAAATAAGATTTATAATGTGGATAGTGCGCTAATTCGCCGATTTGACTTTGTCGTAGCGATGAATGCGCCCAAAAAGAGCGTCCACAAAGCAATGCTAAATAAAATCTGCGGTGAAAAGTTAGACAAAAAGACTTTGAAATTAGCGCAAAAATCGCCAAATCTCGCACCCGCGCTCATAAATCGCGCAAATGAAGTGAGCTCTGTGTTGCAAGGGGATTTTTCAAAAAATTTCTTAATGTTAGTCAATAACACGCTAAAAGCGCAAGGACACGAGCCTATAAAAAAATCCAAAAAAAGCAAGGATTCTAAAATCGATTTGCCAAAAAGTTATTCGGTGGATTTTATCAATGCGGATTGCGATATTTCGCACATAGCAGATGGTTTGAGTGCGAATCCAAATGCGCGAATCTGCCTTTATGGATTAAGCGGGACGGGCAAAAGTGCCTACGCGCAATTTATCGCAAAAACGCTCAAACGCCCTTGCATTATCAAAGCTGTGAGCGATTTGGAGTCAATGTGGGTGGGTGAAACCGAAAAAAATATCGCTCGCGCATTCAAAGAAGCACAAGCCAAAAAAGCCGTGCTTGTCTTTGATGAGGTGGATAGCTTTTTGCGTGATAGAAAACTTGCGCGTCAAAGCTGGGAGCAAACAAAAGTAAATGAAATGCTCTTGCAAATGGAAAAATTTAATGGGATTTTCATCGCTACTACGAATCTAATGGATAATATCGACAAAGCCGCATTGCGTAGGTTTGACTTAAAAGTCGAATTTAGGGCGTTAGATTGTGCGCAACGCGTGAATCTATTTAAAAAAGAATGCGCGATTTTGGGATTGAAGTGCGAATCTAGCGTGAGAGATTTGGTAGCAAGGTTGGAATGTCTAGCACCGGGCGACTTTGCTGCGGTAAAACGACAGCATAAATTTAGCCCGATAAAAAATGCGCGTGATTTTTATGCGCGACTTTGCGATGAAGTCAAAGTCAAAGATTTGCGCGAAGGTAGTGCTTTTGGTGCAAATGGTGGAGTGGGATTTTTGAGATAAAATTGTATTTAGATTCACACTTTTGTGGCGTGAATTTATGATTTGGATTTGCACTTTTGGGGCGTGAATTTGGTGCGTGGATTTTTGGGTTTAGATTCGCGTGGAGATTATTGTCATTGCGAGGCAGTTTGAGCGATAGCGAAAACAACGAAGCAATAAAACATACCTCTGCCCGTCATTGCGAGGGCTTTAGCCCGAAGCAATCCACTAATGAGACTTTTGAAACACTTGCGAATCGCTTACTTTTGGCGAATCTAAATGCAAATAATTTATCGATTCAATTTTAAGTCATTGATTTTATGTATCTTTTAGATTCGCACGAAAATTTTACCTTATCACAATCTCCGCTCTGCCACTCTCACTCCCCACAATGTAAGTTTCCTCATACAATAAATGCGCATTTATGGTTAGCGTTTGTGGCGAATCTTTTGGCAAATCCGCGCTAGATTCGCACGAATCAATCTCAACTTTAAAATCAAAATCACTATGCCAATGCCCAAAAAACCACTCGATTTTTCCGCTTTGATTTAGCGCGATTTTTTGCGCCAAAATCTCCAACCACACGCAATTTTCATCATCGATTTTAAAGTCCAATCCCAAATGCTTGTCAATGTGTGGCAAAAAGCACTTTGGGCAAGTGTGAGTGATGACAATGTCGATTTGCCCTTTGAATCGCGCCAAATTTTGCAGGGCATATTTCATTTGCGATTGCGTGATATTTTCGCCATCCCACCACGAAATATCGCGCACTCGTTCGGCGATGTCAATGCTTTTTGCCCCGCCCATTGTGAAAATATTGCGCCCTGCGATTTGATAAATCTCCCCACGCCTTAAATGATAACATTTATCTTTGATATATTCGCCCACGATTCCGCCAAATTTCTTGCGTTTGGGGAGTTTATTTAGGCGGTTAAAATTCTCGTGGTTGCCGTCAATAAAGAGCAGAGTGCAAGGCAACTTTGCAAATTCTCTCATCAAAATAGATTCGTTGCTATCGATTTCATCGCTCCACAGCACACCAAAATCCCCGCATACTATGATAAAATCACCTTTTTTGTAAGATTCGTCAATAAAAAAGACTTTTTCAATATCCACTATGCCGTGCGTATCGCCAAAGAGATAGATTGTAGGATTGTGCATTTAACTACGCCTTTTTAAACCATTTTGGTAGATTGTTTTCCATCGCCGAATCTTTAAACATATCAGTAAATGGGGATTTTAGGCGATATAATTCGCGCTTCTTGTATGAACTTCGCCTAAAACTCTTTGCGCTACTAATATCCCACGAATCCAAATTTTGATTAAAAGACTTTGCGTCTAAAAACATTCTATTAAATCTTATAACTTTGCTAAAATATTATCATTTTCTGCTAAATCCTGCAATTCTGCTATATCAGCTGGTTTGTATTTCGCCATTTTGTCCTTTTTTTTAATAAAATCATCGATGAAGTTTTAACATAATTCAGATTTTGTCTGTTTTGTATGGTGAAATTGTATTTTTAATTAACCTCAAACAATCTAAAATGTAGTATAGAATATTATACGCACAACAAAAACAAGTATTTACAGTATATAAAACCTCTGCAAGAATGTCAGAAGAATTAAAAATTACGCAAAAAATCTTTTTTGCGATAGGGTGAAATCCGTTTGATTTTGTCCTAAATCTAAATTTAAAAAAATACATTACACAAATAGTTTTAAAATCACTGTTTTGATTATATGCTGGAATATTTTTTGCTAACAAGATTATGATTACTAAATATGCAAAATGGAGTATATCTTGAATTACTTTATTCAAAAAAATTATGATAAATTAAAAAATTTTTATCACAAGAAAGCATTGTATTATTTATATTTTATTGGGCTTATTATTGCATTTATTGCGTTAAATATTGATGATGGATGGCAAAAAGATACGCTGTTATCATTGGGATTTTTAGTTATTTTAATACCATCAATAGCTGATTTTATATAGAGTTGCTAAAAATATTATTGCAAACAATATTATAAGGTCCATTATGACTATTTTGCCATTCTCTTATATTCTTTATGGAATAGCGGAAATTTTATCAAAAGAGCATATTAGAACTATTGTAAATTTTATGCCAGATAGCTATACAACGGCAATATATTTTTTTGCAATATTTTATGTGACTTGTATTTCAATCATTTTGTTTATGGCTATTTCGGCATTTATTTTGATGATATATTGTGTATTTTCTACGCTCAAAGATATTGAATTTATAAAAAGTCTATTTAGCGGCTTAGCGGCATAGAGAATTATATTATAAAAAAATTTGATTTTCAAAATAAGATTCATTTTGGAGCTTTTATGCTTTGTGGTTTATTTGCCATATTATATGTTATTGGCATTCTCGCACAAAAACCCGCTTTTTATTTTTCCAAATATGCTCCCGCAATCATTCATTATACTTCATACTATGAAAATGGCAAAATATGTTCTAAAATCAATGAAAAATACTATATAAAAATTTTTGGCGACAATCTAGCCTCTATTTCGCCATTCATCGGCAAAATAAATAATGGTATATGGCAATACGACAAAGAAAAACAATTCATAATCAAACAATGCAATTAGCGCAAAGTCCAAATTATGCTATTTCTATAATTTAATAGCTCTACTTAACTTAAATGTATTTTGTCCTGTTAAATTTTATCGCTTCAATATCAAAACTTCGTAGAGAAATATTTTTAAAATCACGCATAAACTGCAATCACACTTTTGCTTATCAAAAGTTGTGATTTGCGTTTCGACTTTTTTGCGCGAGAAAATGGGGTGGAGTTTGCGAGGCAGATTCGCAGAATCTAGCAACACTTTTAATTTCTACAAATTCGCTTTTTTATCCCACGCAAAATATTCCAAAGGATTTTTGGCATAAATGCCTTGCTGTAAGCATAAAGATTTGTTTTAAGTGATAATTTTTGATAACTTCGTAGAATCTCAAAGTAAAATGGCGTTTTTCTCGCCTTGTGCCACCACAGCGCATCAAAAGGATTTTTTACAAAAAGCGGTTTTTTAAAATGCCCCATATTCCAATTTACCTTTTCCCAAGGTTTATAAGACGCCGCGAAGTGGATAAATAGCGGATTTTGCATTGCATCTTTTATCTCATTCTTGCAATACGCACTAGGGCGGACAAAAAATCCATTGCGATATTCTTGCTGTGATATTTGTGTGGTTTGCCCTTCAAAATCAAGTCTGCGCCAATCAATCCACACAAAGTTAAAGCGAAATGGTAAAATTTTAATTTGCCTCTTAAATTTATAATTCAAAAAATCTTGGTCATAAAGTTTTAGTGCAAAAATCTCATCCATATTTTTTGCCCGATATTTTGTCATATCAATTAGCATCACGCCAGAATTGCAATAGTTTTTCGTGTCAAACAAATCCGCGCGATTTGCAAGTCCATTAGAAATAATCGCATCTTTTGCCATCGCAAGGGCATTTCCACCTAAATCTATGTGAAAAATCTCGCGCACATCGCTAGCACACATCACATCGCTATCTAAATACAGCGCAAAATAAATATTTTGCGGTAATAAATCTCCCATTTTTAGGCGAAAATACGCGCAATAATTCTCCCCACTCACGCCCCACGCGCCAAGTTCCTTAAAATAATCCTGCGAGAGATGATAGGTGCTAATAAAAAGCGGGTAGATTTTGGAGAGTTTTGCCTCCAATGCTTTTAATTTTGCTTTTGTTTGGGGCAAAATCGTGTCGGTGATGAGATGAAATTGAAGCGGGAGATTTGGGTAAGATTTTGCGTGTGGATTCTGCGATTTTGGGGTAGATTCTACGATTTTTGTGGTTTTTTCGTTAGATTCTGCGTTTTTTACAGAATCTATCACATTCGCAGAATCTAACTTATTCTGCCCCCCCCCTATTTGATTTTTCGCCAAATTTTTCGCTAGATTCTGCGATAGATTCTACAATGCTTTGCATACAAACTGCGCAATATTTTACATAATTATCATCGCAACAAAACACGATGTGATAGGCATTATCTTTCATTTGCAATCCTTAAATTCAAAAAATAAAACGCATATTGTAGCATTTTAAACAAAATCAAAGTAAAATCCGTCCAATTTTTTTAGCAAAGGCACTTAAATGCAAGATTTACAAAAGCAGATTCTGCGATTAAAAGATGAGCTAGACGCGCTAATTGTGGCGCATTTTTATCAGCGCGATGAGATTGTGGCAATCGCTGATTTTTGTGGCGATAGCTTGGAGCTTGCAAAAAAGGCAAGTAGCGCAAAGCAAAATCTAATCGTATTTTGTGGCGTTAGCTTTATGGGGCAAAGCGTGAAGGTGCTTGCTCCGCAAAAGCGCGTGATTATGCCACGCCTTGCGTGCTGCTCGATGGCGCGAATGATAGATTCAAGCTACTTTGATAAAAGTGTGGCAAAGCTCGAATCTTTTGGGATTACGGATATTTTCCCTATGACTTATATCAACTCAAACGCCGATGTTAAGGCAAAAGTCGGCAAAATGGGTGGCGTAGTTTGCACAAGCGCAAATGCCGCAAAAATCTTTGATTACGCAACTTCCACAAATAAAAAAATTTTTTTTATGCCAGATAGGTGCTTGGGACTAAATTTGGCGCACAAAAACGGCAAAAAAGCCTGTGTGTTAGGCAAATGCACGGACGCAGAGATAATCGAATCTCACATAATCTGCTATGATGGATTTTGCTCGGTTCATCAACTTTTCACACCTGATGACATTGACTTCTACCGCGAAAAATTTAGCGATATTTTGATTGCTACGCACCCAGAATGCGACCCTGCGGTGGTAGCAAAGAGTGATTTTGTCGGTTCTACTAGCCAAATCATAAAGTTTGTAGCGGATTTAGAGCAGAGCGCAAAAGTCGCCGTTGGCACGGAGTTTAATTTGGTTCATCGCCTAACTAAACGAAACGGCAACAAAGAAAATATTTTTGTGCTATCCTCCACCAAACCGCTTTGTCCTACGATGAATGAGACAACTTTGGAGGATTTATATGCCGTGATGAGCGCATTTAGGGACGATATGCCCTATAATGAGATTTGCGAAAATGATGAGACGATTAAATACGCAAAAATGTCGCTAGAAAAAATGTTAGAGTTGTCATAAATGAATGTCAAAGATTTTGTGAAATCCGCCATCGCAGAGGATTTGGGGCGTGGAGATTTGTTTGAGCGGTGCATTTCGCACGAATTGGCACATAAAAAGGTAGAGGCACAAATCATCGCAAAAGAGGGCGGGATTTTTAGTGGCGAAATCTATTTAGACGCGATGTATGAGATTTTTAAAATCAATGCGGAGTTTTTAAAGGCGGATGGGCAACATTTTAAGCGTGGCGAAGTGCTTGTGAAGTTGCGCGGGAATTATATCAACATTTTGCAAAGTGAGCGCGTGGGGCTAAATATTTTGGCGCATAGCAGTGGAATCGCTACAAATACTGGTAGATTCGTAGCAATTTTGCGCGAAAATTGTGCGAATCTAAAAATTTTAGATACGCGAAAAACACGCCCATTGTTGCGTGAGATGGAAAAATACTCCGTGCGAAACGGCGGGGGGACAAATCACAGGTTCGGGCTTGATGACTGCCTAATGTTAAAGGATACGAATCTCGCGCATATTGCGGATTTGGGTGCGTTTATCGCAAATGCAAGGGCGCAAATCTCGTGGGTTGCAAAAATCGAAGTTGAATGCGAAAGCATAGAGAGTGCCGAATCTGCGATGAATGCGGGTGCGGATATAATAATGTGTGATAATATGAGCGCAGAATCTGTGTCAAAAGTCGCCAAAATCCGCAATGAGAAATATCCGCACATTTTGTTAGAAGCAAGTGGAAATATTACAGAGCAAAATATCGCACAATACGCAAAACTTGGCGTTGATGCGGTGAGTGTGGGCGCACTAATTCATCAAGCAAAATGGATAGATTTGAGTTTGAAAATGAAATAATAAAGGTAAAATAAATGCTAAATTATCTAACGCACGCCCCGATAAATTTTCACTTCGCAAAGTCGCCAAAGACCTTTATTGTGGAGGAAATCCCGCTTTATGAGTTTTGCGGAAGTGGAGAGCATTTAATCCTAAAAGTGCGCAAAAAAAATCTCTCCACCCCCGAAATGCTAAATATTTTTAGCCAACATTTAGGCATCAAACGCGCTGAAATCGGTTACGCTGGGTTAAAAGATAAAAACGCGCTATCCATTCAATACATTTCACTTCCTAAAAAGTTCGAGGCAAAAGCGCAGAATCTATCAAATGAAAATATAAAGATTTTAGATTCTGCGATTCACAAAAATAAACTTAAATTAGGGCATTTGGCGGGGAATAAATTTCACATTCACATCAAAAAAGTAGATAAAATTAACGCACTAAAAATTAGCGAAGTTTGCAAAATCATCGCTCAAAATGGAATGCCAAATTACTTTGGAGAACAGCGATTTGGCAAAAATGGCGATAATTTTTTGGAGGGAAAAGCGTTGATGGAGGGCAAAATAAAACTGCGAGATAAAAAAACCGCAAAGTTCCTAATTAGCGCGTATCAAAGTCATTTGTTTAATTTGTGGTTGGAAAATCGCATTGAATTTTGCCAGATTCTGCGTTTTGCGCCAAATGAAGCAAAAAATCGCTACAAAATCCCGCAAAGCGAGTTAAATGAAGCACAAAAGCAAACGCATTTTTTTAAGATTTTAAAAGGCGATGTGATGCGCGGATTTTCACAAGGGAAATTATTTTATGCAAACGCAGAATCTGCCTCTTTGTTTGCCTCGCAGAATCTCGCTCCAACGGGCATTTTATACGGAGGCAAGATTTTAAAAGCGATAGATTCTGCGCTAGAATTTGAAATGCCATTTTATGATGAGATTCTGCGAAATGAGATTGGCGATAGGCGAGTGGCGTGGGTTTTCCCGCAGAATCTAAATTTTATCTACAAAAAAGAAGTCGCGCAAGGGGAATTCAACTTTTCGCTACCAAAGGGAAGTTATGGGACGATATTTTTGGAAATCCTGCAAAACACAAAGGATTTTGCGAGTAAAAACGCAGAATCTAGCGCAGATTCTGCGATAAAAAGGGGGTAAAATGCGAGTAAAGGGACGATTTGAGAAAATCATAAAACAAAATCAAAAAAAGACAAATTTGGTTTTGGTGACTTATATTGCGATATTTGCGGTGATTGGGCTACTTGTGGATATTGTGCGGATTGATGCAGATTCGCTTGGCGGAGGATTTAGCGATTTGCTATCTTTTAGAGAGATGCCCATTGTTACGCTATTTATGGGCGCAATCGCGCTTGTTATTATCGCAGTTATGATTAAAAATTTTAAAAAAATTATGCTTAGCGGAAATCAACATAAACTAATAAATCCAAATCGCGTCTTATCCCGCAAAGAGCAGGAATTATGCGATATTTTGGATGAACTTTTAAAAGCGTCAAAAACGCCCTTTCGCCCTGAATTGTATTTGATGGAAGCGCAATATATGAATGCCTTTGCAAGTGGGTGGGATAAAAATAACTCGATAATCGCGCTTACAACGGCACTTGTGGATAATCTCACGCACGATGAGATAAAGGCGGTGATGGCACACGAGCTAAGTCACATTCGGCACGGCGATATTCGCTTAACTTTAAGCGTGGGTATTTTAAGTAATGTAATGCTTCTTGTGGCAAATTATGGGGTGTTTCTCTTTGCTAGTAGCAATCGCAATTCGGGTGCAAATGCCGCGCGGATGATTTTGCTAGTGCTACAATTTATTTTGCCTATTTTTACGATTTTGCTTCAAATGTATTTAAGTCGCTCGCGTGAATATATGGCAGATAGCGGGGCGGCGTATATGATGGAGGATAGCGCGCCGATGATTTCTGCGCTGCAAAAAATTAGCAAAAGTTATGCTACAAGCGATTTTGGCGATATCAATCCCACTCGCAGGGCGGCGTATATTTTTGATTTTAAAGAGAGTTTTAGCACGCACCCAAGCATTCAAAATCGCATAAAGGCGTTAAGCAAATGAAGCGATTTTTTGATGAGTTTTTTGCGGAAATTGGCGAAGATTCTGCGAGGGAGGGACTTTTAAAGACGGCTGAACGGGCAATAAAATCGTGGGAATATTTATACAGCGGATATAAAAAAAACCCGCTAGATTTATTAAACGCCACGCAATATGCCGAAAACTACGATGAAATGGTGATTTTAAAAGATATTGAGTTTTATTCGATGTGCGAGCATCATATCTTGCCATTTTTTGGAAAGGTGAATATTGGGTATTTGCCTGATTCAAAGCTCGTGGGAATCTCGCACCTTGTGGAAGTTGTGGAAATTTTTGCAAGGCGATTGCAAATTCAAGAGCGACTAAATGAGCAAATCACAGAGTGCATTTGGAGTGCGCTAAACCCCAAAGGCGTGATGGTTGCCATCGAAGCGACACATCTTTGTATGGCAATGCAGGGCAAAAAAAATGCGAAAATTGTGACAAGCTCAGTGCGCGGGACTTTTAAGAAAGACGCGAGAAGTAGGGCGGAGTTTATGTCGCATATAAGTTGAGATTCTGCGTTTTTTGGTTTGGCAATTCGTCTTCGGGTGCATCTTTCGCACTTTTAAAATTTTTTGGGCGTTCGCAGACCGCTAGTCTAGTCTCACACCCAAAAAATTTTAAAAATACAAAACTTCCACCGCAAAAATACTAGAATTGTTTTTAAATGCAGAATCTCAAAATTCCCCCCCCCTCTCAAATGCGCGCGTGGGATTAAGGGGTGGGTAGATTCTGCGAATCGCAGAATCTAAATAGAGATTCTTCGCTTCGCTCAAAATGACAAAATGAAGTGCGAATCGCAGAATCTTGGATTGCTTCGCCCTTGCCAAAGGCAAGGACTCGCAATGACGGAAAAATCTCGCAGATTCTGCGTTTTTCGTGCGAGATTCTGCGAAATCTGCATTAGATTCTGCGTTTTTGTTGCCTTTCGCAGAATCTAAATTGCCATAAAGTCGCCCAAAGCGCCGCAATTTCAAAATAATGCCACTATTGACACGCCCTACACACTCCGCTAAAAATCACCGCCGTATCATCAATCTTACTATATCCGCTTTTTTCTTCGCAATACGCGCGAAAATCGCTCATATCTAAATCGAAATCTTCTAATTTATCGCAGATTCTGCAATGCAGGTGAATGTGCGGATTTTTATTCAACTCGTATTTTTGCTTTTGTGTGGGCGTTTTTATGCTTTTTAAAACTTCGGCATTTTGCATTAAAAGGATATTTTTATAGATTGTCGCAAGAGAAACGCGCGGTATGCGCTCTTTTATCAGCATATAAATATCATCTACGCTTGAATGCCCGTTTTTATAAATCTCATCTAAAATCGCCACGCGCTGGGCGGTTACTTTGAGATGTTTGTCTTTTAATATTTTTGTAAAATCTACGCTACTCATTATGTTACCTTAAAAATTTGTGATTTAAAAAATGCGGATTATATAATAATTTTTATCGTATTTCAAAGGGGCGATTTGTTTATTTTTGAAAAAAATTGTAGAATCTGCACTTTTTTAAACGCAAATTTAAGGGGAGAAAATGTTTGATACGCTTACAAATTCGTTTAAAGGTATTGTTAGCAAGATTCGCTTCCAAGATGATGAAAAGGCATTGGCGCGGAGTTTGGATGAACTAAAAAAGATTTTGCTTCGCAATGATGTCTATCACAAAGTCGCAAAAGAAATCATCGCGCAGGTTGAGGGCAAGTGCAAGGGCGCAATCGGGCGTGATAATTTTAAAAGCGCATTAGAATCCGCGCTTCATAGCGTATTTAGCGGGACTTATGGATTCACTTACGCGCCAAAACCGCCTACAATCGTGCTTATGGTAGGGCTTCAAGGCAGTGGCAAAACGACAAGTAGCGCGAAACTTGCAAACTATCTCAAACTGCGTGGTAAAAAAGTGCTTTTGGTATCTTGCGACTTGCAAAGATTAGCGGCGGTTGAGCAACTGCGACAATTAGCAAAAGAAATCGAAGTGGATTTTTTTAACGCAGAATCCACGCAAAACGCAGAATCTAGCGCAGATTCTGCGAGTGTGCTTCAAATCGCAATAGATTCTGCGAAAATGGGCGAATCCAAACTCTATGATGTTGTCATCATCGACACGGCGGGGCGTTTGGCGATTGACAAGGATTTGATGAGCGAATTACAAGCGATTAAAAGCAAAGTTAATGCAAATGAATCATTTTATGTGTTAGATAGTTTGAGCGGACAGGACGCCGTGCGGAGTGCGGATACATTCAACAAAGAGATAGGTTTAAGCGGTGTGATTTTAAGCAAATTTGACAGCGACACAAAAGGCGGGATTGCGCTTTCAGTCGCAAAGCAAATCGGCGTCCCCATTCGCTTTATCGGCAGCGGCGAGAAAATGGCGGATTTGGATATTTTCCTACCAGAGCGAATCGTAGGGCGACTTATGGGCGCGGGAGATGTGGCAGGATTTATTGAAAAAACCACCGCCGTAGTCGATGAAAAAGAAGCAAAGGCAATCACCAAAAAAATCAAAAAAGGCACTTTCACATTTACCGATTTTTTGGCGCAACTTGAAAATATCAAAAAAATGGGTTCGATGAAGTCGCTCATTTCGATGATGCCCGGACTTGGCGCGATGGGCGATGCGCTAAAAAATGTCGATATTGACAATTCACGCGAAATAAAAGTCATAAAGGCGATGGTAGCTTCGATGACGCCAAAAGAGCGCGAAAATCCAGACATTTTAAATGGCTCTCGCAGAAAGCGAATAGCACTTGGCGCGGGGCTAGAAGTCAGCGACATAAACCGCGCTTTAAAGCAGTTTGATATGGCTGCAAAAATGGCAAAGCAGATGACTTCCCCAAATGGCGTAAAAAACATTATGAATATGATTCAAGGTGCGAATCTTAATAAAATGCGATAAAATTTTGCTATAATTCGCGTTTTTTAAAAAATATTAAGGAGAAAAAATGGCAACAGTGATTAGACTAACTCGTGCGGGGCGCAAAAAAAAGCCCTTTTATAAAATCGTAGTTACAGATAGCAGAAAAAGGCGCGATGGCGGGTGGATTGAATCTATCGGCTACTACAATCCGCTAAACCCAGACTTCAAAAAAGTCGATAAAGAGAGACTTTCTTATTGGGTAAAAGTGGGCGCGAAAATGAGCGATAGAGTGAAAGAAATCACAAAATAAGGTTTGTGGCGAAAAATGATTAAAGATTTTATTCAATCCTACGCGCAAAAAATCGCCCTAAATCCAAAGCAGATTATGGTAGAAGAGAGTATCGATTCGCAACATAAGATTCGCAATATCACAATCTATGCAAGTAGCGCAGATGTCGGGCGACTGATAGGCAAACAAGGCAAAATGATAAGCTCCATAAAAACGCTTGTATCGGCGTGTAAGGCAAAGGACGGAATGAGTTGCAAAATCGTTGTCGAGGCGATTTAGGCGAATCTAATGCAAATTTGACTTTGGATTCGCACGAATCTAGTGGCGATTTGTGTGATTCGCACAATCTAAACGCCGATGATTTTGGCATTTTGGTGGCAAAATGTGGCAAAACCATTGGGCTAAAAGGCGAGATTCGGCTCATCATTTATAGCGATTTTGATGAAATTTTCACAAAGGGCAATGTGTTTTTGGCAAGGGATACGGCGCACGATTCACGGCACACAAAGCAAACCACCACTCGTCATTGCGGGGCGTTTGAGCGAAGCGAAAACAACGAAGCAATCCACGAATCGAAAAATGGATGGTTACTTCGCTTCGCTCGTAAATCCTGTGGATTGCCACGACTTGACTGCGTCAAGTCTCGCAATGACGGCTTTTTTCTTACGCTAAAATCTTTCAATCCACATAAAAAAAGTGCGACATTTGATGAAATTCAAAGCATTGATGATGCAAAAAATCTCACTTCGCTTTTGCTTTATTCTAGTGAATCGTTGAGCCAAAAATATTGTGCGCTTGGCGAAAATGAGCATTTTTGGTTTGAAATCATCGGTATGTGCGTGGTTGAAAATGATGAGACTATCGGCATTGTGAGCGACATTGAGCGAATCGGTAGCGTGGATTATTTGATTGTGGCAGTGAGTGCCGAGATTTGCGCGAAATATCCGCACATAAAGGCAAAAAAATTTTATATCCCATATATTTCGCGCTACATTTTGCAAACTGACAAGTCAAAAAATACGATTTTCACGCAAGATTCGCTAGGCATTTTGGAGAATTCGTAAATGCGATTCACATTTCTAACGCTTTTTTCTAACCTAATCAGCGGATATTTTAGCGATTCGATTTTAAAACGCGCCATTGATTCGCAACTCATCGAAATTGAAATCATCGATTTTCGCGCATTTAGCACGGACAAGCACAAAAAAGTCGATAATTATCAAGCAAGTGGCGGTGCGGGGCTTGTGATTTGCGCTGATATTTTGGAGAGTGCGTTGCGTGAAATCGCCACGCCACAAAGCCATATCATCTATCTTACGCCTGTGGCAAAGCCTTTTTGTAGTTTTGATGCGAAGCGTTTGGCGCAAAATCAAAGCCATATAATTTTCATTTGTGGGCGTTATGAGGGCGTTGATGAGCGCGTGATTGAGGCGTTTGTCGATGAAGTTTTTTGCATTGGCGATTATATTTTGACTGGGGGTGAGATTGCAAGTTTGGTGCTTTGTGATTGCATTTCGCGCCATATTCCACAAGTTTTAGGCAATGCCGAATCTTTGCAGGGTGAGAGCTTTGAATCGAACCTTTTAGAAGCCCCCATTTTCACAAAAAATATAAATAATGAAAAAAATATTGCAAATTTAAGCATTCCTTTAGAATATATAAAGGGAAATCATAGTAAAATTCGCACTTTTAAACAAAAATTAGCAGTTGCAAAGACGAAATATTTTCGTCCAGACCTGCATAAAAGGACATAACAATGCAAAATAAATATATCGAAGCGTTTGAAAAAGCGCAGATTAAGGATAAAAAAGTCCCTAATTTTAGGGCGGGAGATACGCTAAAAGTCGGCATTATCATCAAAGAGGGCGATAAAAGCAGGATTCAGTATTTTGAGGGAATCTGCATTGCCGTGCGTGGCGGTGGCGTGAATAAGAGCTTTCGAGTGCGCAAAATCGGCGCGAATAATGTCGGCGTGGAAAAAACCTTTCCGCTTTATAGCGAAGGGTTAGATTCAATCGAAGTCGTCCGCAAAGGTAGTGTGCGCCGTGCAAAACTCTACTATTTAAGAGATAGAAAAGGCAAAGCCGCACGAATCAAAGAGCTTCGCAAACAAGATACAAACAAAGATAGCGCGAAAAAGTCTGCCGAATCTGCTGAAACCACACAGGGGGGGGGGGGAATAGCCTAACCCAAACCATAACCTACACAAAAATCCCTAGCCAAAAAGAAAATTTTAGAGATTTTCTGCGTAGTGGCGAGGGGACGGATTTTAGGACAAACTCCAAAGCCATATTAGCACAAGGCGGAACGCCGAGTAGCGTGAGTGGTTATATTTCTATGCTTGGTAGATTAAGCAGAATAATCAGCGATAACTCTAACACAAACTTTGATATATTTTGCTTTAAGGGCGATAGCACAGATATTGATAGGCTTTTTAGTTTTGCCAAAAAGTTTGAAAAACAAAGTTTTATCGAAGATGTCAATAGCCCCGTTGAAAAATATAAAGTTTTCAATGATAAACATTTGCAAAATATTAGTGGCACTGAATCCACAATAACAATCAGCGAGTAACACAATGAAAAAGTTAGTTTGTGCTATGTTGCTGATTTTGAGGGGGTAAAATTATGATATTTTTCATAATAGGAATTATAGTGCTTATATTTGGTGGTCCAATTGCATTTTTAGTATATTTAGGAATATTATTCTTATTAGATATGGTGCTATGATAAGTTGAAATAACTAGAGCAAGTTATATAAAAATTGCAAATATGACAAATTTAGTGCTTATATAATTTTTCACAATCCAAATTTTTCGCTATAATCCTTAATTTTTAAATTTCATAAAATTAAGGATTCGCACTATGAACTCTCCCCGCACTACGCGCATAAATCAACTCTACGAACGCCTTAAAAATTCAAGCG
This sequence comes from Helicobacter sp. 23-1044, assembly GCF_053654695.1. Classification (NCBI taxonomy): domain Bacteria; kingdom Pseudomonadati; phylum Campylobacterota; class Epsilonproteobacteria; order Campylobacterales; family Helicobacteraceae; genus Helicobacter; species Helicobacter sp. 23-1044. The sequence continues at coordinate 1,273 of NZ_JBSIUQ010000004.1, read as the reverse complement.
GCATTAGCCCTAGCGACTTGGCGCGTGAGTTTGGCGTTAGCACCAAAACCATTCAGCGCGATTTTGCAGAGCTACGCAATTTGGGCGCGTATAAAGTCGGGCATTTGCTTTACCTTGATAAGAAACGCGCTACTGACGCCCTAAAAAGCGATGAGCGAATCATACTTGGCATTTTAAGCAAACTCGCCAAAAATAACGGCACGGATTTTTATCTAAAAGCCCGTCCCTTGCTTACAAAGCTAACACAGCAACTTGACCAGCCCATTCACATAAGTGCGCAAAGTGAGAGTTTGGAGGACGATGATTTGGTGCATTTTGACTTTATCGAAAAGCTGATTTTAGAGCGCGTGGAGCTTGGATTCGCCTACCACGACAAAAGCTATCAAATCAAACCCATAAAACTCGCGCATTTCGATGGATTTTGGTATGTGCTGGGGCTTGATAGCGCAGATAGCGATATTTTTAAGAAGTTTTATTTTAAGGATATGCGCGATTTGGTGGCTTTGGAGCGCAAATTTGCGATTAGCGATGAAGTGGAGCAACGGCTTAAAAATGCGCATAGCGCGTGGTTCAACCTAAATCCGCCATTTTTGGTGCGACTGCTGATTGACGCGGAAATCGCCAAATATTTCAAACGCAAGTGCATAAATGGTGCGATTTTGACAGCGCAAAAGGACGGTAGCGCGATTTTGGAGCTAGAAATCTCGCACATTATGGAAATAAAGCCACTAATCTATCAATATATCCCGCACATTAGGGCAATAGAGCCAGAGTGGCTAAATGAGGAGCTAAAAGCCGAAATCGCGGGATATGTAAATTCTATCTAATATCGCAGAATCTAGTTTGAATCAAGCGTTATTTTAGATTTGCGTGAAACTAAATAGTAGATTCTGCGAATCGCCCCAAAATCGCAGAATCTACCGCAGATTCTGCGAAAAACTACCACTTCATTTTCACGCCCTTCATAAATCACAACTCTTTCGCACAAGCAGGAAACTACGCATTAAGCGGATTTGACTATGGTTTCATCACCGCTTTTAGCGTGACACTCGCAGAATCTCACACATTTGGCGCACACTTCGCCCTAACTTATGGCACATTACGCGACAAGCACGATAAAGACTTGGCAGTCAAAAATCTAAATTTATTCGGCGGACTGCATTATAAAATCGACTTGCCTTTCGCGCTATTTTTAAAGGCACACGGGGACTTCTACCACTTCTCAAACGACTTAAAAACGCAATTTTTGGCGGATTTAAAACCGCAAAATTTA
>NZ_JBSIUQ010000003.1:0-157595 GCF_053654695.1 Helicobacter sp. 23-1044 | reverse complement strand
TTGAAAAGCACCACCGCCATTACTTCGCTTGTTTCACGCAAAAATAATCCAAAGCACCACCGCCATTACTTCGATTGTTTGAAAGACACAAATCGCAGAATCTCGCACGAAATTCGTAGAATCTAATAATCCGTCATTGCGAGGCAGTTTGAGCGAAGCGAAAACAACGAAGCAATCCATAATAAAAATTAAAAAAATGGATTGCCACACTCGCTTCGCTCGTTCGTAATGACGAGAAAACAAAAACGCTAGATTCTGCGAAACAAACAAAAATTGCAGAATCCACCGCAGATTCTGCGAATCGCATAATTTTCGCAGAATCTGCCCTTTAACGCATTATTTTATTCACGCGCTCTATCACTTCATCAGGCGTTATTAACTTCATACAATTATGATGTTTTAGCGGACATTCGCGCTTTTTGCACGGCGCACAGGGCAAATGCTTATCCAAAATCACCGCATTATCCACCCACGGCGAAGTCTCACGCGAATCAGTCGCACCAAAAATCGCAATGAGTGGTACACGAAACGCCGCTGCGATGTGCATAGGACCGCTATCATTGCTTATAAAAATATCCATAGACGCGATATAATCGACTAGCTCGGTAATTGTAGTCTGTCCGATTAGGCTATGAAAATGCGGATTTTGCGCTAGATTCGCAGGGAGATTCACACTATCATTGCCAAAAACAAATACCGCGCAGTCATTTTTCAAAAAATGCAAGATAATCTCCACAAAATACCGCTCTTCCCACCGCTTCGCGCTCCCATACGCCGCGCCCGGATTTATGCCAATGCAAAGCAAATCATCGCTTTTAAAGCCCTTAATCGCGCGATTTTGGAGTTTTAAAGGCGTAGATTTGTGCGAAATTTCGCTCATATTTTTTATAATTTTTTTGCCACAGATTTCATTTGCAAGATTCATATAACTTGCCACTTGATGAAGTTTTTTAACGAATCTAACGCGCTTATTTAGTAAGATTGTGCGGATATTTTTCGCATAACCCACGCGAATCTTTGCGCCTGTTAGATAAATCAAAATTGCCGAAAAAAAGTGATTTGTAAAATCCACCGCAATGTCGATTGCACCGATATTGTCGCGAATCTCTCTTGCAAAATTTTTTGTCGCTAAAAATCTATCTTTTAACCCATTTTTGCGTCCATTTTGTGCCTTTTTTGTCGAATCTATAAAGATTTTCTTCACGCGCAAATCTCTACTATAAATCCCGCAACTTGCCTCCGTGCCGACTAAAATAAACTTTGCATTTTTAAAATGAGCTTTCATCAATTCAAAGGCTGGACTTATCATAACCGCGTCCCCAAGCCAATTTGGCAATCGCAACAAAATCATTTTAGATTCTGCGTTTTTCATCATTTTCTCCACATTTTTTAAAGATATTTTAGCTAAAATCCGCAATTTTTAAGTTTGCAAAATAGGATTTTTATGACAAATAAAACTACTAAAAACGCAGAATCTAGTGTAGATTCTGCGATTATCACCCCGCGAGTTTTGAGCGGATTCAAAGATAGACTGCCAAATGAGGCGTTTGCCAAATACAAACTTTTGCGACTTTTAAGCGCGGAGTTTGAAAACTTTGGCTTTATGCCGATTGAGACGCCACATTTGGAGTATGCGGACATTTTGGTAAAGCAGGGCAGCGATGAGATTCAAAAAGAACTCTACCGCTTCAAAGACCACGGAGGGCGCGATGTGGCGTTGCGATTTGACCAAACCGTGCCACTAGCAAGGTTTATCTCACAGCATAGAAGTGAATTAGAATTGCCATTCAAACGCTATGCAATCGGCAATGTTTTTCGCGGTGAGCGCGCACAAAAAGGGCGATATAGAGAATTTACGCAATGTGATTTTGACTTTATCGGTAGCGATTCAATCGCCTGTGATGCGGAAGTCGTGCAAGTGATTTATGCGTCATTGTGCGCTTTGGGGATTGATGAATTTACCATTTGGCTAAATAATCGCAAGATTTTGAATGGAATCTGCGCTCATTTTGGCGTGAAGGGCGAAATAAATGCGATTTTGCGTGTGATTGACAAAATCGACAAAATCGGGCGCGAATCCGTGTGCGATGAGCTATCAAAGATTATCCCGCCAAAAATTGCAAAAGATTTGATTGAGACCACAAGCATTAAGCAAATAGGCAATGCTGAGGAATTTTTTGGCGAAATTGCGCATTTAAAGGCGTGGAATGATGAGCTAAAAAATGGCATTGAAGAGATTGAGCGTGTGTATGAGATTTTAAGCGGGTTAAATATGGATAGAGACTGCTACCGCGTGAATTTTGCCATCGCGCGAGGGTTAGGATACTACACAGGCATCGTTTATGAAACCACGCTAAATCGCCACAAGGATTTGGGAAGCGTGTGTAGCGGGGGAAGATATGACAATCTAACGGCGACTTTTTCAAAAGAAAAAATTAGTGGCGTGGGCGCGAGTATCGGCATAGATAGGCTGCTTGTAGCACTTGGCAAAGTCAAAAAACAGCCCTCCGCACGAGTTTTAATAATCTGCCTTGATGAAAAAAACTTCAACTACGCCTACAAAATCGCCGAATCTTTTCGCCGCAGCAAAATCCCTAGCGAAGTCTATCCTGACATCGCCAAAATCAAAAAGCCCTTTTCTTATGCGAACTCCAAAGGACACGAATTTGTCGCAGTTATCGGCGATGATGAAATCAAAAGCAACGGCATAACGCTAAAAAATATGACAAGCGGAATGCAGATGAATAGCATTTCACTTTTAAAAGCAATCGAACTTTTGAGAGCGTAAAATGGGCGAATCTATTGCGAATCTAGCGCGATTTTGGCGCGAATCTAATGCAAATCACAAATCTAATGCGAATCTTGCGCGAATCTAAAAGGGCATAAATGAAAACAATCACAATCGGCACAAGGGGAAGCGTCCTAGCCCTGTGGCAAGCGAATTTTATCAAAGATGAGTTAGCAAATCTGGGCGTGTGCGCTGAGCTAAAAATCATCAAAACCACAGGCGACAAAATTTTGGACGCACCGTTATCAAAAATCGGTGGCAAGGGACTTTTTACCAAAGAATTAGAGGAGAAATTGCTAAATGGCGACATTGATTTAGCCGTGCATTCGCTAAAAGATGTGCCTGTGATTTTGCCAAGCGGTTTGCAACTTGTCGCAATTACCAAGCGCGAAGATGTCCGCGACTGCTTTTTAAGCGATAGATTTGCGGAGATTGAATCGCTCCCACAAGGCGCAAAAGTCGGCACGACTTCACTGCGCAGGGCAATGCAAATCAAAGCTATTCGCGCTGATTTAGAGACATTGAGCCTTCGAGGCAATGTGCAAACGCGCCTAAATAAGCTAAAAAGTGGCGAATTTGATGCAATCATTTTGGCAAAGGCAGGCGTGAATCGGCTGGATATTGCGACAAATGAAGTGCGATTCATCGTGCCATTTGAAGTGAGCGCGATGATACCCGCTATGGGGCAAGGTGCGCTAGGGTTAGAGTGTAGAGAAAATGATGAGATTGCGGATATTTTAGCGAAGCTAAATCACACGCCCACGCGCATAGAATGCGAGGCAGAGAGAGAATTTGTGCGCCTTTGCAATGGTGGCTGTCAAGTGCCTATTGGCGTAAATGCGAAGTTAAGTGGCGAATCGCTTGAAATTCACGCGATTTTAGGACTGCCAAATGGGACAAAAATTTTGCGCGAATCTATTTTTGATTCGCACGAATTAGACGCAACTTCAAGCATTCAAAACGCCAAAGCCCTTGCGCAAAAATTATTTGCCATTTGCGAACAAAAGGGCGCGAAACCCTTGCTAGATGAAGCCCTAGCGATGATAGAGGATTACTTTGGATAGAAGCTACAAAAACGCCTTTTTTTACTACTCATTTAGCGATTGCGCGTATATTGAGGGGTTGGATACGCGCTTTCATTATGCTGCGATTGAGCAATGCAAAGAGGAATTTTACAATGCGCTTTTAGAGCGCGGGTGGCGGCGATTTGGCGAAATGTTTTTCGCGCCGTTTTGTGATTTTTGCGATAAATGTGTGTCGATTCGCTATCTTGTGGGCGATTTTGCACTCTCACAAAACCACAAGCGAATCTTACGCAAAAACGCCCACATTCGCATCGAATTTCAATCGCCCACTTATAACGCCGACAAAGTCGCACTCTACAACAAATATCACAGCCAAATGAATATCAAAAAGGGCTGGGAATACAATCAAATCGATAGGGACAAATATAACTATATGTTTGTCGATGGGCGCGGGAGTTTTGGCAGGGAAATCTGCTTTTTGGACGATGGGAGGCTTGTTGCGGTGGCGTTAGTGGATATTTTGAGCGCACACAAGGCGATGAGCGCGATTTATTTTTTCTACGACCACGATTATGCGAATCTCTCGCTTGGGACATTTTCGCTTTTGAAACAATTTGAAATCGCAAAGGATTTGGGCGTAAAATATCTCTATCCGGGATATTGGATTAAAAATCATCGCTCACTAGGCTACAAAGAGCGATTTAAGCCATTTGAATATTTGATAAATCGCCCAAATCTCTATGAAATGCCAGAGTGGCGAAAATATCCCCATTCGTCATTCTAACGCGAAACGAGAGTTGAGCGAAGAATCCAAATACTCCCCGTCATTTGTGGGATTCGGCACGAATCCATTTGCCTTTTTCTATTATTGCGAGATTCGCATAGTGAATCGAAACAATCCGTAGGATTTACTAAAGAAACTTCGTTTTGCGAGCGAAGCGAAGCAGCCATCCAAATCACACGAATCTAAATTAGATTTGTTAGATTCATAAGATTTGCTTGAAACATTGCATTGCCAAATCTACGCTACAATGCTAAAAAAACCAAATAAATCCACACAAATCCATATAGATTTGATGTGGATTTATGGCTAATTAGATTCTTTGTCGCTATTTAAAATTTCTCTTATAGCCATAGCAGGAATAAATAGCAGCATTGCCACCATACACGCAACAATAAAGGTTTTCATTTACAAATCCTCCAATTCATCGACTCTTTTATCAATCTTTCGCACAAGCCACCACGCCGAGCATAAACAAGCTATGGCGCATATAAATGACACTAATAACAACCAAAACTCCACATTTTGATAGCTTGTGGCAGCCCATCCTATAATCGCTAATAGCGTGGCTACGGCGATACCAAGCCAAAATCTTAAACCAATGATTTTTTCTTTGACTTTGTCCTTTTTACTCATCAAAAATCCTTACACGCCAAATATTTTGAATTATATCGTAAAATTTACAGCACAATGCTAAATACTCTCAAAGCCATAACAATCCCTAAAATTTTCAAAAACCTTAAAAATTCTCAAAGCTCCAAAGCCTTTGATTTACTTTGTTGCTGAAATATTACCAAAAATTAAACTTAAAAGACACTTAAACACAAGCACTTTATTTTTATTTTTGCCCTTTGATTCGCTTATCTGTTATAAATTCGGATTTTTTAGATTTGCAGGATTTGGATACTTCGCGCTGTCGCGCTCAATATGACAAATTTTGTGTGGATTGCTTAGATTTTGCGAATCATAAAATCTCGCAATGACGGACGGGGCGAATCTAGTGCAAGATTCGCACAAAGCAATCTAAAAAATCCAAAAAATCCACTTCAAAAAAATCACAAAAAACACAAATTTTTAAGCTAAACTTAAATCGCAAGTAATTAGAATCCCAAAAAGGCAATTTTGCAAATCAGCTGTAAGGATTAAAAATGGCAAAATTTATCGTAATTTTTCTAATCACCGCCCTATTTTGCGTGGCAATCTACGCCCTAAATTGGAGCAAAATCATCTCACTTTGCTTTGGCGCAGTGGCAAATCTCCGCTTCCCAGCCACGATGCAGAGCTTTATCAACGCAAAATATGTGGCGTTTTTCAATATCTCTTTGAGCGAATTTCCGCCACTTGAATCGTATAAAAGCCTAAATGAGCTTTTCACTCGTGGCTTACGCAAAATGCGCGATTTTGACAAACAGGACAATATCATCATTTCGCCTAGCGATAGCCTTGTGATTGAGAGTGGCAAAGTCGCGCAGGGCAGGGCATTGCAAATCAAGGGCTTTTCTTATGAAGTCGCGCCACTTTTGGGCGTGAGTGCAAGAGATTTGCCCCCAAATCTCTACTATGCGAATCTCTACCTGTCCCCTCGTGATTATCACCGCTATCACGCGCCTTGCGATATGTTTGTAGAATCTATCGTGCATTTTAGGGGCAAACTCTTGCCTGTGCATCAAAAATCGCTAAACAAAAATCAAAATCTCTTTATTCGCAATGAGCGCGTGGTTGTGAGCGGGCGAATGAAAAATGGCGCGAAAATTTATTTTGTCGCGGTGGGTGCGCTAAATGTGGGGCAAATCGTCTTTTATGTCGAGCCAAAATTGCAAGAAAAATTTAGCGAAAAAAAGAGAGAATTTTTCTACAAAGAGCCAAAATTTGTCCGCAAGGGCGAGGAATTAGGAATGTTTAAAATGGGCTCTACGATTGTGCTATTTGTGGAAGCTAGTGGCGAATCTAGTGGCAATTCGTCTCTTACGCGACCTATTTTACCTTTTGCGCGGGAGTTTGAAAAATTCTCGCTCGATAAACCATCAGTTCTATCTCGCTCGAATTTTTCGGCACAACCCACAAAACAAGGCGAAGCCGAAGTTTCTTTATCCAATCTCGCGCAAGATACTAGAATTGCGGAGGATACAAATGATTTGTCATTGCGAGATTCTGCGAAGCAAAATCGTGGCAATCCATTAGATTCTGCGAAAAGCAACAAAATCGCAGAATCTAGCGAAAAATCATCAGATTCTGCGAATGAAGCAGATTCTGCGCCACAAATCACAATTTTCAAACAAGGCGAAAAGATTCGCTTTGGCGAGGCATTATTTAAGTTAAACTAGCGCGAGATTACCTAAACTCCACGCTTTTCACGCCAAAGACATATTTGTAATCAAAATATTCTAGCTCTTTTTGCTGATAATTTGGCTTGAAAAATGTGCCTATCATAAAATAATCAATCTTAAATTTTTCCGCACTATACACGATTTCCGCGTTTTCTCCATAAATCTTTTTCTGCGCCTCCACAAATTCAACTAGCGCATTCCATTTCACGCGCAAATCGGCGTATTGATAAATCGTGTAGGCAAAAAATACAATCATCGCACCACACAAAATCACCATAATTTTTTTAGAAAAAATATAAGTTTTGAGACTTAACGCGCAAATGCAAATTAGCAAAATCAAATCCGCACTTCTAGCGCGAAGTGGCAGATTTTTGGCAAATTGCAACTGCGTGAATGCTAACGCAATCCACACGCAAAGCGCGATTAAAATGATTTTTGTTTGTGGCGGTGGGATTTATGCGAAAAATATAACATTGCATTGCGATTAAAATGATAATTCCACCCATCGCATTTTCTGCTAAAACCACGCAAAATAGGCAGAGTGACAGCACAAAAAGCGTGATATTTTTGTATAAAACTTTGGCATTATATATTTGAAAAAATGCGCAAGAAAATATCAAAAGTAGCGCAATTAGTGGCGTTTGATTGGCAAAATTGCCTAGCACTAAATAGATTCTGCGAAGTTTTTCTCCAAAGTCTAATCCCCAAAGTTCGCCCAAACTCAAATAATCATATCTTGTAATTTCGGTTGCGATTCGCGCATTTGTGCCCGGTGCGGTGATTAAATACAGCAATCCTAGCGCGAATAGCACAAATGAGATTTTGTAATAAATTGGCAGTTTTGTGCTCTTGCAAGCGCAAAATAGCGCGATATAGGCAAATATGCCAAAGATGGCAAGGGTTTCGTTGCTTGCCGCACTAATTAGACTTAAAAGCAAAAGGGCAAAAATTGTGATTTTAGATTCTGCAAATCGCGTGATTTTTGCGCTACGATTTTGCAATAAAAATATTTTTATATGAAGCATTATTAGCACAATGCCAAGTGCGCCCCAAAGGTAATTTACGCTCCCATCGCCCCACAAAAAGATTGCTTCAAATGCACTTGCACCGCAAAGTAAAAATAATAGAGTGCAAAGCAAAAAAATATCTTGTAAATTAAATTTTCGCCTAAAATCCCAAAATAAAAGCGCAAATAATCCCACCACAAAACTTGCGCCAAAAATCGCGTTTAAAAAATCAAAAATATATGGATTTAATCGCACGATATACGCGCCATAGAGCATTTCATAAATTCGCGCATTCCAGCTGTGATATGAATATATTAGCGATTGAATGCCGTTGCTTTGATTTAGCAAAACGAAATCATCGCCTATGAGTGGCACAAGTGCGTTGAGCGCGAATAAAAATGCAAAGATGGATAGGCAAATTGCAAGGGTGATTTTGGTTGAGATGGGTTGTAAGTCGCTATTTTTGGGTGCTAACGGTGGGGGGGGGATTTATAAGGTTTTGATGAAATTTTCATTTGTGTGAATCCTTGAAATATAAAATTAAAAATTGTGATTGTAGCAAAAATGCGATTAGATTCGGCGAATTTGGAGTAGATTCTGCGTTTTTCACGCAATTCGCAGAATCTGCGCGCAAAAATCACAAAATCATAATAGATTCTGCGAAAAATTCGCAGAATCTCGCACGAAAAAAATCAAAATTCGCAGAATCTAATGTAAAATTTTAAACTTTCACTTGACATAATGGAATTTATTTCGATAGAATTGCGACTTTTATTTTTAAAAATCCTAAAAATTTTGAATTTTTGCTGGCTTAGCTCAGTTGGTAGAGCATCTGCCTTGTAAGCAGAGGGTCGGGGGTTCAAGTCCCTTAGCCAGCTCCATTACTTTAAGCATACAAAATGCAGTGTTAGGACCAATTTTTAGTGTTTTTGGGTGAGTTACTCAAGTGGCCAACGAGGGCAGACTGTAAATCTGCTGGCTTTCGCCTTCCGTGGTTCGAATCCACGACTCACCACCATTTTTATGAAATGGATTTGCGGGAATAGCTCAGTTGGCTAGAGCATCAGCCTTCCAAGCTGAGGGTCGCGGGTTCGAGCCCCGTTTCCCGCTCCAAAAGGCTAAAATTATATTTGGGAGCTGTTTAGATTCTCACAAATATAATATTATCCTTGCAAATTGCGCCCATATAGCTCAGTGGCAGAGCACTTCCTTGGTAAGGAAGAGGTCGGCGGTTCAATCCCGCTTGTGGGCTCCAGATTTTCGGTAACGATTTAATTCAAACATAAGGAGAAATGTTATGGCAAAAGAGAAGTTTAACAGAAGTAAGCCCCATGTAAATGTGGGCACAATCGGGCATGTCGACCACGGCAAGACTACGCTTAGTGCTGCGATTTCTGCTGTGCTATCGCTAAAAGGCTTGGCAGAGTTGAAAGATTACGACAATATCGACAACGCCCCTGAGGAAAAAGAGCGCGGGATTACCATTGCGACTTCGCATATTGAGTATGAGACAGAAAACCGTCACTATGCGCATGTGGATTGCCCCGGACACGCCGACTATGTAAAAAATATGATTACAGGTGCGGCGCAAATGGACGGCGCGATTTTGGTGGTATCAGCTGCCGATGGTCCTATGCCACAAACACGCGAACATATTTTGCTTTCGCGTCAAGTAGGCGTTCCGTATATCGTGGTTTTCTTAAACAAACAAGATATGCTAGATGATGCAGAGTTGTTAGAGCTAGTAGAAATGGAAGTGCGTGAGTTGCTTAGCAAATACGAATTTCCCGGCGATGATACGCCTATCGTAGCTGGTTCTGCGCTAAAAGCATTAGAAGAAGCAAAAACAGGCAAAGTTGGCGAATGGGGCGAAAAAATCCTAAAACTTATGGAAGAAGTGGATAAATTTATCCCAACTCCACAAAGGGATACTGAAAAATCATTCCTAATGCCTGTCGAAGATGTGTTTTCAATCGCTGGACGCGGGACGGTCGTTACAGGGCGAATCGAACGCGGTGTGGTAAAAGTGGGCGATGAAATCGAAATCGTAGGGATTCGCGACACTCAAAAGACGACAGTTACAGGCGTAGAAATGTTTAGAAAAGAGCTGGACAAAGGCGAAGCTGGCGATAATGTCGGCGTTCTTTTGCGAGGCACTAAAAAAGAGGAAGTTGAGCGCGGTATGGTGCTTTGCAAACCCGGCTCAATCACTCCGCACACGAATTTTGAAGGCGAAGTTTATGTCCTATCAAAAGACGAAGGCGGACGCCACACACCATTTTTCAAAGGTTATCGCCCACAATTCTATGTGCGAACTACCGATGTTACAGGCTCAATCACTTTGCCTGATGGCGTTGAAATGGTAATGCCCGGCGACAATGTAAAAATTACCGTTGAGCTAATCAACCCAATCGCGCTTGAAGAAGGCACACGATTTGCGATTCGCGAGGGTGGTAGAACCGTTGGCGCAGGTGTGGTTACAAAAATCATCAAATAAAGGTTTTTAGAAAATGGCTAAGGGAAATGTAATTAAAATCGGGTTGAAGTGTTCTGAGTGTGGCGATATAAATTACTCCACCACAAAGAACGCAAAAACAAATACAGAAAAACTGGAGCTCAAAAAGTTTTGCCCTAGATTGAATAAGCACACGATTCATAAAGAGGTAAAATTAAAGAGTTAATACTTGAGATTTTTGGCTTTTTTGGATTTGGGATTCGCAAGATTCGCGCTAATTTAAAGGCGTGAATCTTACCGAATCTAGCCAGATTCGCACAAATCTAAAAGCCAAAGTCTCATAGGTCAGTAGCTCCAATGGTAGAGCATCGGTCTCCAAAACCGACTGTTGGGGGTTCGAGTCCCTCCTGACCTGCCACTTTTCTGTTTGATTGAGATTATATCAGAGTTTAAGTGGACATAGCTATTTATTTTAAAATGGAGTTTTTATGAAAAGACTAATTACGGCGTTGAGATTGGCAAAAGACGAATGGGATAAGACTATTTTCCCCACAAAAGAGCAGATGCGTAGCGCACACATTTCGATTCTATCAGTGGTAACGGTGATAACCTTATTTCTAGCGTTGGTAAATGTCATACTTGATGCAATCGTATCTAGCATATTATAAGGAAGCAAAATGGCATTAGAATGGTATGCGATTCAAACCTATTCAGGTAGCGAAAAGTCCGTGAAGTTGGCTATTGAAAATCTTTTAAAAGAAACAAATATGCTTGATAAAATGGAACAAATAGTTGTGCCCACAGAGGACATTGTGGAGTTTAAAAATAACAAGCGCAAAGTAACGGCGCGAAGCCTTTATCCGGGCTATGTGTTTATCAAAATCGATTTAAGCACGGAGCTTTGGCATTTGATTCAGTCCCTGCCACGCGTGGGGCGATTCATAGGTGAGGCAAAAAAACCCACACCACTTAGTCAGCAAGACATTGATGTGATTTTAGAAAAAGTCAATAATCGCGCCGCACCAAAGCCCAAAGTTTCATTTCATCAAGGCGAGTTTGTGCGGATTATCGATGGAGCATTTTTGAATTTTACAGCCACAGTGGAAGAGTATGATATGGAGCATCGCAAATTAAAGCTAAATATTTCGATTTTTGGCAGAAATACGCCCATTGAAATACCTGATTCGCAAGTGGAAAAGATTATATAAAAATCATCTAATTTAAACGAAAGGATACAAAATGGCAAAAAAAGTAGTCGGTGAATTAAAATTACAAATCCCAGCAGGCAAGGCGAATCCATCCCCGCCTGTAGGTCCAGCTTTGGGGCAAAGAGGCGTGAATATTATGGAATTTTGCAAGGCTTTTAACGAAAAGACAAAGGATATGGGCGATTTTAATATTCCTGTGATTATCACGGTTTATCAAGATAAAAGCTTTACATTTATCACCAAAAAACCGCCCGTTACGGATTTAATCAAAAAAGAAGCAAATATCAAAAAAGGCTCGGACAATCCGCTAAAAAACAAAATCGGTAAGCTAACTAACGCACAAGTCGAATCCATCGCAAAAACCAAAATGGACGACTTAAACGCAAACGACTTAGAAGCCGCAAAGCAAATCGTTTTAGGCAGTGCGCGAAGTATGGGCGTAGAAATTATTGATTAGGGAGTTGTGAATGAAAAAAATAGCTAAACGGATACAAAATCTTAACGCGAAATTAGAAAAAGGCAAGATTTATGACTTGACTAGCGCGACTGCAAAGATTAAGGATTTGGCAAGTGCTAAGTTTGATGAGACCGTTGAGATTGCCATAAGGCTTGGCGTAGACCCGCGCCACGCTGACCAGATGATTCGCGGGGCGGTTGTTTTGCCACACGGCACGGGTAAAAAAGTGCGCGTTGCCGTTTTTGCCAAAGGTATCAAAGCAGATGAGGCAAAAAACGCAGGGGCGGACATTGTAGGCGATGAGGATTTGGTAGCTACGATTCAAAGTGGCGAATTAAACTTTGATATGGTAATCGCAACGCCTGATATGATGGCTCTTGTGGGCAAAGTCGGTAAAATTTTAGGACCAAAAGGGCTTATGCCAAACCCCAAAATCGGCACGGTTACGATGGATGTCGCCCAAGCTGTGAAAAATGCCAAAAGCGGACAAGTGAATTTTCGCGTGGATAAAAAGGGCAATATTCACGCACCTGTGGGCAAAGCGAGTTTTGAAGCCACAAAAATCAAAGACAATATTGTAGAGCTAATCAAAATGATAAACAAATTAAAGCCCACAAGCGCGAAAGGCAAGTATATCAAGCGCACTTCTATTTCGCTAACGATGAGCCCGTCTTTGGAGATTGATTGCTTGGAGTTGGCGGATATTAAGTGAGATTCTGCGATTTTTTAATTAGATTCTGCGATTTTTATGCGATTCGCAGAATCTAGCACAAAAACGCAGAATCTAAGTTTTTTTATCTTGGGACTTGAGACTACAAGGGAGTTTTCTTAATTCTTTGGCTTTGAATCTTTGCGGATTCGACATTAGAATCCAAAAAGATTTAAGGCAAAAGTCCTTGTATAGGTCGGTCTGAAAGGAGGAAATATGACAAAGCAAAGTAAAATCGAGCTTGTGAATGCTCTTAGTTCCCACTTTTTGGATTCAAACATTATTGTTTGCGATTACAAGGGATTAAGCGTAAAAGAGTTAGAAGTCTTGCGGCGCGAGGCATTGAAGGGCGAATCAAAAGTGCAAGTGATTAAAAATACCCTTGCAGGAATCGCCTTTAAAAATGCCAAAATTGAAGGCATTGCGCTAAAAGATACTAATATCTTTATTTGGGGCAAAGACCAAATCGCGCTTTCAAAAGTCGTCCAAAAATTTGCGGACACTAATAGCGAAAAATTCACTATAAAAGCGGGATTTTTTGATGGTGCAGTCGTGGATAGCAATCATATCAAAGCTATATCCAAATTGCCCAGCAAAGAGGAACTTATTGGTATGCTTCTATCTGTATGGAGCGCACCAGCAAGGTATTTTGTAACAGGCTTAGATAATCTAAGAAAGCAAAAAGAAGCTAGCTAAAATTAAATTTAAGGAGTAAAAAATGGCTATCACAAAAGCAGATGTTTTGGATTATATCTCTAATCTTTCAGTATTAGAGCTTTCAGAGTTGGTAAAAGAGTTTGAGGAAAAATTTGGCGTAAGTGCAGCCCCAACGGTCGTAGCAGGTGCGGGTGGAGGCGCAGCAGGTGCGGCAGCAGCGGAGGAAAAGACAGAATTTAGCGTCATTATCACTGATAGTGGCGATAAGAAAATCAATGTCATCAAAGTTGTGCGCGAGGTAACAGGACTTGGGCTTAAAGAGGCAAAAGACGCTACCGAGCAAGTGCCACACACGCTAAAAGAAGGCGTAAATAAAGAGGAAGCCGAATCTATCAAGAAAAAACTTGAAGAAGCAGGCGCGAAAGTAGAGATTAAGTAAATCTCTTTGGATTTGGATTCTGCGAGATTCGCAGAATCTATGAATTTTTAGTATTTTAACGGCTATTTTTTTAGCATAGAAAACAGCCTTTATAATATCACAGCAAAAAGAGGATAAAAAATGCCAACACAATCACAAATCAAATCAGGAAATAGACTGCGACTAGGTTTTAGCGAAGCACAAGATGGATTAGACATACCCGATTTATTGCAGTTGCAACGCAATAGTTATGATTCATTTGTCAATGTGAAGCACCCAGAGGAAAGCGGGATAAATAAAGTCTTTCAATCCGTTTTTCCCATTCACGATACGCAAAATCGCTTGACTTTGGAGTATTGCGGTTGCGAATATGGCAAACCAAAATACACCGTGCGCGAAGCAATGGAACGGGGAATCACTTATGCAATCCCGCTTAAAATCAAAGTGCGCCTTATTTTGTGGCAAAAGGACGAAAAAACAGGCGAAAAATTAGGAATCCAAGATGTAAAAGAGCAGAGCATTTTTGTGCGTGAGATTCCGCTAATGACGCCAAAGACTTCATTTATCATAAATGGCGTTGAGCGCGTTGTTGTAAGTCAGCTTCATCGAAGTCCGGGCGTAATTTTCAAAGAAGAAGAATCCACCACTTCATCAAACAAACTCATCTACACAGGGCAAATTATCCCCGATAGAGGCTCGTGGCTGTATTTTGAGTATGATACAAAAGATACGCTAGTGGTGCGAATCAACAAAAGACGCAAAGTGCAAGTAACCATTTTGCTTCGTGCTTTGGGCTACAATAGGCAAGATATTATACGAATCTTTTATCCGCTCATTGATGTGAAATGTGAAAAAGACAAATATTTTATCCCATTTAACCCAAGCGATTTGGTAAATAGCGTGGGCGGGAAAGTTAGCTTTGATATTGTGGATAAAAAAGGCAAGTTGATTTTAAAAGAAAACACCAAATTATCGATGAAAAAAGCAAATGAATTGCGCGATGGCGGATTGGATTGGATTGCTTATCCGCGCGAAGTGTTGGAGGGCAAGTATTTTGCCGAGCCGATTGTGGATAAAAATGGCGAAGTGATTTTTGATTGCCTAACTCAAATCGATGAGATAAAGCTAAAAAAACTCTCCGAGCTAAAAATCACAAAATTTAAAATCGTTAATAGCGAAGCACCGGGCTGCGATTCGGCGATTATAAATTCATTTTTAACCGATGTCGAATCGCTAAATTTGCTCCGCAAAGCCGAAAAAATCGATGATGAAAATGATTTAGCCGCTATTAGAATCTATCGCGTGATGAAGCCCGGCGACCCCGTTACCAAAGAAGTTGCGCGAAATTTCGTTCAACAGCTATTTTTTGACACTGAGCGATATGATTTGACAAAAGTCGGGCGAATGAAAATGAATCACAAATTAGGGCTAAAAGTGCCTAGTTATGTAACGATTCTAACGCGCGAAGACATAATTGAGAGCATAAAATATCTCATCAAAGTCAAAAACGGAATGGGGCGAATCGATGATAGAGACCACTTGGGAAATCGCAGGATTCGCGCCACAGGTGAGCTTTTGGCAAATGAATTGCATATTGGGTTAATGAAAATGCAAAAGGCGATTCGTGATAAGCTTGTTAGCACGAACACAGACCACGAAAATATAATGCCCCACGAGCTAATAAACTCCAAAATGATTACAAGCACGATTTTGGAATTTTTTACAGGTGGGCAACTTTCGCAGTTTATGGACCAAACGAATCCATTAAGCGAAATCACGCACAAACGCCGACTCTCTGCGCTTGGCGAAGGTGGGCTTGTAAAAGAGCGCGTGGGATTTGAAGCGCGCGATGTGCATCCTACGCATTATGGGCGAATCTGTCCTATTGAAACGCCAGAAGGGCAAAATATCGGGCTTATCAATACGCTATCAACTTTCACACGCGTAAATGAGCTTGGATTCATCGAAGCACCATATCGCAAAGTCGATGGCGCGAAAGTAACCGATGAGATTACCTATATTACCGCTTCACAAGAGGAAGGATTAGTCATTGCGCCAGCTAGCACAAAAGTCGATGAAAATGGCAATATTATCGAAGATTTGATTGAAACTAGAAAAGATGGCGAAATCATTTTAAGCGAAAAAAATAAAGTTGATTTGATTGACTTGAATCCACGAATGCTTGTAGGCGTGGCAGCGTCTCTTATACCATTTTTGGAGCACGATGATGCAAACCGCGCACTTATGGGCTCAAATATGCAGCGGCAATCTGTCCCGTTACTAAAACCTGATGCGCCAATCGTTGGCACAGGCATTGAAAATATCGTGGCAAGAGATTCGTATGAAGCGGTTAAGGCGCAAAGAGACGGCGTGATTGAGCTAGTGGATAGTCGCAATATTTATGTGATGGGTGAGGACGAAAATGGCGCATTTATCGACCATTATTCATTGCAAAAAAATCTACGCACAAATCAAAACACTTGCTTTTCGCAAAATCCTATTGTCAAAAAAGGCGATAAAGTTGTCAAAGACCAAGTTATCGCAGATGGCGCAAGTATGGATATGGGCGAACTTGCTTTGGGAAAAAATATCCGCGTAGCCTTTATGCCGTGGAATGGATACAACTTTGAGGACGCTATTGTCGTAAGTGAAAAGCTAATCCGCGAGGACGCATTTACTTCGATTCATATCTATGAAAAGGAAATTGAAGCGCGTGAGTTAAAGCAAGGCACGGAGGAAATCACCTCTGATATCCCTCAGGTAAAAGAAGAGGAAATCGAGCATTTAGATGTGAGCGGGATTGTAAAAATCGGCACTTATGTCAAAGCTGGAATGATTTTGGTAGGCAAAGTCTCCCCAAAAAGCGAGGTAAAACCCACGCCTGAAGAAAGATTGCTTCGCGCAATTTTTGGCGAAAAAGCTGGACATGTGGTAAATAAATCGCTTTATTGTCCGCCGTCAATGGAGGGCGTGGTTGTCGATGTGAAAATCTTTACCAAAAAAGGCTATCAAAAAGACGCAAGGGCGATTAAGGCTTATGAGGACGATAAAAATCGCCTTGAAGCCGAGCACCGCGATAAAATCGTAATGTTAGATAGAGAGGAAATGTTACGAATCAGCACCCTTTTAGGCAAAGAAAAATTAAGCACTGCCACAAAAGTAAATGATAAAAGCTACAAAAAAGGCGACATTGTCAAAAAAGAGGACATTGCCACTATGAATCGCTTTGCGCTAAATGCCTTTGTGAAAAACTATTCTAGGGCGTTGCAAAGGGAGTTTGAGCAAATTAAAAATAATTTCTTGCAACAAAAGAAAATTCTAAATGATGAATACAACGAAAAACTCTCCATTTTGGAAAAAGATGATATTTTGCCAAGTGGCGTTGTGAAAAAAGTCAAAGTCTATATTGCAACCAAACGCAAACTAAAAGTCGGCGATAAAATGGCGGGGCGACACGGCAATAAGGGCATCGTCTCTATTATCGTGCCTGAAGTGGATATGCCTTACACAAAGGATGGCAAAAGCATTGAAATCGTGCTAAACCCGCTTGGTGTGCCTAGTCGTATGAATATCGGGCAGATTTTGGAAATGCACTTGGGGCTTGTAGGCAAAAATTTGGGCAATCAGATTCAAAGCATTTTTGATTCAAATAAGGCAAATTTTGTCAAAGAATTGCGCACCAAAATGACGCAAATCGCCCAAATCTCAAAGCAAACGCAATCTCTAGAATTTATCAAAGAATTAAGCGATGATGAGTTGATAAACTATGCAAGAGATTGGAGTAAAGGTGTGCGATTCGCAACGCCTGTGTTTGATGGCGTAGATGAGGAATCATTTAGCAAACTCTTTGAACTTGCAAAAATCGATATGGATGGCAAAAGTGAGCTATATGATGGCAAAACAGGCGAGAAAATCCGTGAGCGCGTAAATGTGGGCTATATGTATATTTTGAAATTGCACCATTTGGTTGATGAAAAAGTTCACGCACGAAGCACGGGACCTTATA
Source organism: Helicobacter sp. 23-1044 (assembly GCF_053654695.1). Taxonomy (NCBI): domain Bacteria; kingdom Pseudomonadati; phylum Campylobacterota; class Epsilonproteobacteria; order Campylobacterales; family Helicobacteraceae; genus Helicobacter; species Helicobacter sp. 23-1044. The sequence goes on along the minus strand of NZ_JBSIUQ010000003.1, from coordinate 139,757 downwards.
GTTTGGTAACGCAACAGCCTGTGGGCGGAAAGGCTCTTTTTGGCGGACAGCGATTTGGCGAAATGGAAGTGTGGGCGTTGGAGGCTTATGGTGCATCGCATACGCTTAAAGAAATGCTTACCATTAAATCCGATGATATTGACGGCAGATACAACGCATACAAGGCAATTACAAGCAATAAATCCGTAGGCGAATCTGAAATACCACAAACTTTCTATGTGCTTACAAAAGAATTGCAATCTTTGGCGTTAGATGTGATAATGTATGACAAAAATAATGAGCCTATGCCATTATTAGATGAGAGCGATTCGCGTGAGCGCAAGTTGCGAAAAGATTTTGCGTCATTACAATTAGTCCTTGCAAGTCCAGAGACGATTCGCTCTTGGAGCTTTGGCGAAGTCAAAAAGCCAGAGACTATCAATTATCGCACATTAAAGCCAGAGCGAGATGGGCTATTTTGCGCAAAAATCTTTGGACCTGTGAGAGATTATGAATGTATTTGCGGAAAATACAAAAAGAAACGATTTCGCGATACCGTAATGGTGTGCGAAAAATGTGGCGTTGAAATCACCACTTCAAAAGTGCGCCGCTCTAGAATGGGACATATCGAGCTTGTAACGCCTGTGGCGCATATTTGGTATGTAAATTCATTGCCTAGCCGAATCGGCACACTTTTGGGCGTGAAAATGAAAGATTTGGAGCGAGTGCTTTACTATGAAGCATACATTGTAAAAAATGCGGGTGAGGCATTCTATGACAATGAAAACACCAAAAAAGTCCAAAAATACGATGTGCTAAATCAAGAGCAATATGACGCATTGCATAAGCGATTTGAACATACGGATTTTGTCGCAGAAATGGGTGGCGCAGCGGTGAAAGAGCTATTAGAAGAGCTTGATTTGGTGGATTTGCTTATGCGACTAAAAAATGATATTAAAAACACAGAATCTGACACAAAGAAAAAGACGATTGCAAAGCAATTAAGGGTGGTTGAAAATTTCATCAATTCCAAATCCAAGCCAGAAAATATGATGCTAACAGTGCTACCTGTTTTGCCGCCTGATTTGCGTCCTTTGGTTGCGCTTGATGGCGGGAAATTTGCCGTTAGCGATGTAAATGACTTGTATCGCCGTGTGATTAACCGCAACCAGCGATTAAAAAGGCTTTTGGAGTTGGATTCGCCAGAAATCATTATCCGCAATGAAAAGCGAATGTTGCAAGAAGCTGTCGATGCGCTCTTTGACAATGCGCGAAACACAAATGCCGTAAAAGGCGCAAACAAACGCCCACTAAAATCTTTGAGCGAAATTATCAAAGGCAAACAAGGGCGATTTAGGCAGAATCTACTCGGCAAACGCGTGGATTTCAGCGGACGAAGCGTTATTGTCGTAGGACCGAATCTGCGAATGGACCAATGCGGATTGCCTAAAAATATGGCATTAGAGCTTTTCAAACCGCATTTGTTGGCGAAGTTGGAGGAAAAAGGCTACGCCACGACTTTGAAACAAGCAAACAAAATGATAGAGCAAAAAAGCGATGAGGTTTGGGAATGTTTGCAAGACATTGTCAAAGGCTATCCTGTGCTTCTCAATCGTGCGCCGACTTTGCATAAGCAATCAATCCAAGCATTTCACCCCAAACTCATCGAAGGCAAGGCGATTCAGCTTCACCCGCTTGTGTGTTCGGCATTTAACGCGGACTTTGATGGCGACCAAATGGCGGTGCATGTGCCCTTATCCCAAGAGGCGATTACGGAGTGCAAGATTCTAATGCTTAGCTCTACAAATATTTTGCTCCCAGCAAGTGGAAAGGCGATTGTTGCACCTAGCCAAGATATGGTTTTGGGGCTTTATTATATTTCATTAGAGAAAAGCAATGTCAAAGGCGAACACAAACTCTTTGGCAATATTGATGAGATTATGATTGCGCTTGATTTTGGCGAGTTGGATATAAATGCTAAAATCCGCACTTATGTGGATAATCGCCTTATTTACACCACTGTGGGTAGAATGATGATTTATTCGATTTTGCCTAGCGGAATCCCTGTGGATTTGTGGAATCGCGTGATGAAAAAGAAAGACATTAGCAACCTAATCGACTATGTCAATAAAGAAAGCGGAATGTCTGCGATTGCTAGATTTTTGGATAATCTAAAAGATTTAGGATTCAAATACGCCACAAAAGCGGGGATTTCGATTTCTGCTTATGATGTCATCGTCCCAAATGATAAGCAAAATATTATCGATGAGGCTAAAAAGCAAGTTCGCGCGATTCAAACGCAGTTTGACAAGGGGCTTTTAACTGAGCAAGAGCGATACAATAAAATCATTGACATTTGGACAGATACAAGCAACAAAATGGGCAAAGATATGATGAAGCTAATCGAATCTGACAAAGATGGATTTAACTCCATTTATATGATGGCAGATTCGGGCGCAAGAGGTAGCGTGGCACAGATTCGACAGCTATCCGCTATGCGTGGGCTTATGGCAAAGGCAGATGGCACGATTATTGAAACGCCAATTATTTCAAACTTTAAAGAGGGCTTGAATGTGTTGGAATACTTTACTTCAACGCACGGCGCAAGAAAAGGGCTAACCGATACCGCGCTTAAAACGGCAAACGCGGGATATTTGACTAGAAAGCTAATTGATGTTAGCCAAAATGTCAAAATCACAATGCACGATTGTGGCACACACGAGGGCATTGAGCTAACAGACATTACCGTTGGTAGTGAGCTAATTGAGCCATTAGAAGAGCGAATCATAGGGCGTGTTTTGGCTGAAAATGTCATCGACCCGATTACAAATGAGATTTTAATCATCGAAGGCTCTTTGATTGATGAAACAATGGCTAGAAAAATCAAAGAAGCCGAAGTGAAATCCGTTGTGATTCGCGCGGCTACCACTTGCAAGGCAGAAAATGGAATCTGCGCAAAATGCTATGGCTTGAATCTAGGCGATGGCAAAATGGTGCATATTGGCGAGGCTATCGGTATCATCGCAGCGCAATCTATCGGTGAGCCCGGCACTCAGCTGACTTTACGAACATTTCACGTGGGCGGAACAGCATCAAGGGCGCAAGAGGAACGCCAAGTTGTCGCAGAAAAAGAGGGATTCATTCGCTTTTATAACATTAAAACTTATAAAAACAAACAAGGCAAAAATATCATCGCAAACCGCCGAAATGCCGCGATTTTGCTTATCGAGCCAAAAGTCAAAGCCCCATTTGATGGCGTGGTAAAGGTTGAAAATATCCACGATGAAACGGTGGTAAGCATTGTAGGCAAAAAAGAAACGGTGCGTTATGCGGTGCGAAAAAGCGATGTGGCAAAACCAAACGAGCTTGCAGGGGTTAGCGGAAAAATTGAAGGCAAACTCTTTATCGCACACGGCAATGGTTACAATATCAAAAAAGATGGCAGTATCATTGAAATCATCAAAGACGGGTGGAATATCCCACACCGAATCCCTTATGCAAGCGAGCTAAATGTCGAGGACAACGCGCCAATCGCGCAAGTAATCACTGCCAAAGAAAAAGGCATTGTAAAAATTTACAAACTTGTCGGCAACACGCTAGAGCGCATTAGAGATGTGAAAAAAGGATTCAAAGTAACCGAAAAAGGCATTTTTGCAATAATCGCCGATGAAAACGACAGAGAAGCGACACGGCATTATCTTGCGCGTGGCTCTATTTTGCAAATCAATGACAGCGCAAATGTCGAAATCGGCGCAATTATCGCCAAACCTGAATCCGAAGAGCAAAAAATCATCGCGCAGTGGGACCCTTACACTACGCCTATCATCGCTGAAATCGATGGCGTGGTGAGATTTGAGGATATCATCGCAGGACTTACCGTAACTGAGCAAGTTGATGAAATCACAGGGCAAAGCAATTTGGTAGTAAATGAATACTTGCCACAGGGCGCAAAACCTGCCATTATCATCACAAACAAAAACGGCGAATCCAAACGCTACCCAATCGACCCAAAAACTTCGATTGTGGCAAGTGAGGGCGCAAGTGTTTATACGGCAGATATTATCGCTCGTGCGCCAAAGGCGATTGCAAAATCAAAAGACATCACAGGCGGTTTGCCGCGCGTAAGTGAGCTTTTTGAAGCGAGAAAGCCAAAAGATTCTGCGGTTTTAGCGGAGATTGATGGTGTTATTAGCTTTGGCAGTCCGCTGCGTGGCAAAGAAAAGATTATCATCACTTCGCAAGATGGGCGAGTCGCAGAATATTTGATTGACAAAAATAAGCAGATTTTGGTGCGTGAGGGCGAGTTCGTGCATTCGGGCGAAAATATCACAGATGGCATAATTTCAAGTCACGATATTTTGAAAATTTTAGGCGAAAAAGAATTGCATAAATATATCGTTAGCGAAGTGCAGCAAGTTTATCGCCGTCAGGGCGTGACTATTGCCGATAAGCATATTGAAATTATCGTTAGCCAAATGCTTCGCCAAGTTGAGATTGTCGATAGTGGCGATACGCGCTTTATTGAGGGCGATATTGTAAGCAAGCGCGCTTTTAGGGTTGAAAACGAAAGCAAGATTCGGCTTGGTGGCGAGCCTGCGATTGCAAAGCCGATTTTGCTAGGCATCACAAGGGCATCTGTTGCGAGCGATAGCATCATCTCTGCGGCATCTTTCCAAGAGACTACAAAAGTCCTAACGGAGGCAAGTATTGCTGCAAAAGTTGATTCGCTAAAAGATTTAAAAGAAAATGTCGTGTTAGGTAGAATGATACCTGTCGGCACGGGCATTTACAAAGATAAAGCCTTTAAAGTCAAAGGCGTTGAATCGTAGATTCTGCGTTTTAGATTCTGCGATTCGCAGAATCTAATGCAAAAAATCATAAATTTTTGCTTAATTTAAGCAAAATAAAAGATTAGATTCTATACAATTTCAGCTTTTTTAAAGGCAAATTTTAATTTATAGAAAGGAACAAAAATGCCAACGATTAACCAACTCATACGCAATGAGCGCAAATCTTTAACCAAAAAGTCCAAATCCCCTGCACTAATGGATTGTCCGCAAAGGCGGGGCGTTTGCACTAGGGTTTATACAACCACACCAAAAAAGCCAAACTCAGCGTTGCGAAAAGTCGCCAAAGTGAAGCTCACAAGCAAAATCGAAGTCATTAGCTATATCCCCGGCGAGGGGCATAACTTGCAAGAGCACTCTATCGTGCTTGTGCGCGGTGGCAGGGTTAAGGACTTGCCGGGCGTGAAATATCATATCATTCGCGGTGCGCTAGATACCGCTGGTGTGGCAAAACGAAGCGTATCGCGCTCAAAATATGGTGCGAAAAAAGCAAAAGCAACCGAAGCTAAAAAATAACATAAAAGGATTGTTAAAATGAGAAGACGAAGAGCTCAAAAAAGAGAAGTGCTAGGCGACCCTATTTACAACGACAAAGTCGTTACGAAATTCATCAACAAAATGATGTTAGATGGCAAAAAAAGCGTTGTGGAAAAGATTATGTATGCCGCACTAAATAAGATTGAGGAAAAGACAAATGAAAAAGGCATTGACATTTTTCAAAAGGCATTAGAAAATGTCAAGCCTTTGGTAGAAGTGCGCTCACGCCGTGTGGGCGGGGCGACTTATCAAGTGCCTGTGGAAGTGCGCGTAGAGCGACAGCAATCGCTTTCAATCCGCTGGATACTCGAATCTACACGCAAACGCAATGAGCGCACGATGATTGATAGACTTGCAAATGAGCTAATTGACGCGGCAAACGAAAAGGGCAGTGCGTTTAAGAAAAAAGAAGATGTGCATAAAATGGCAGAGGCAAACAAAGCCTTTGCGCATTATCGCTGGTAAAATTCGCAATATTACATTAGAAAAAAAGGACTTAAAATGGCTAGAAAAACTCCATTAAATATGCTACGAAATATCGGCATTGCCGCACACATTGACGCGGGGAAAACCACCACAAGTGAGCGAATCTTATTTTATACAGGCGTTAGCCACAAAATCGGCGAAGTGCACGATGGCGCAGCGACAATGGATTGGATGGAGCAGGAAAAAGAGCGTGGGATTACCATTACAAGCGCGGCTACGACTTGCTTTTGGAAAAACTACCAAATCAATCTAATCGACACTCCCGGACACGTGGATTTCACAATCGAAGTGGAGCGTTCTATGCGTGTGTTGGATGGCGCAGTGGCGGTATTTTGCTCAGTTGGCGGAGTGCAACCACAAAGCGAAACCGTTTGGCGACAAGCAAACAAATACGGCGTCCCGCGCCTTGTTTTCGTAAATAAAATGGATAGAATCGGTGCGAATTTTTATAGTGTCGAATCGCAAATCAAAGAGCGACTAAAATCAAATCCCGTGCCTATTGCCTTGCCTATCGGCGTAGAGGATAATTTCAAAGGAATCGTTGATTTGGTAGAGATGAAGGGCTATATTTGGAATGATGAAACTATGGGCGCGAAATATGACATAGTTGAAATCCCCGATGATATGAAAGAAATTAGCGCGAAATACCGCGAAAAGCTAATCGAATCCGCTGCCGAGCAAGATGAAGTTTTGATGGAAAAATACCTAAATGGCGAGGAATTAAGCAAAGATGACATTAAAAAAGGCATAAAAATCGGCTGTCATTCTATGGCGATTATCCCAATGCTATGCGGTTCTAGCTTTAAAAATAAAGGCGTTCAAACTCTACTTGACGCAGTTATCGACTATCTCCCTGCACCCACAGAAGTAGCGGATATTAAAGGTATTGACGCAAAAACAGACGCCGAAGTCCAAGTAAAGTCAAGCGATGATGGTGAGTTTGCAGGATTAGCATTTAAGATTATGACTGACCCATTTGTGGGGCAACTCACTTTCGTGCGCGTGTATCGTGGAAGTATTGAAAGCGGAAGCTATGTGTATAATTCTACGAAAAACACCAAAGAGCGCGTGGGGCGACTTTTGAAAATGCACTCAAACAAAAGAGAGGATATTAAAGAAATCTATGCGGGTGAAATTTGCGCATTTGTGGGGCTAAAAGATACTCTCACAGGCGATACGCTTTGCAGTGAGAAAAATCCTGTGATTTTGGAGCGAATGGAGTTCCCTGAGCCTGTCATTTCAATCGCTGTTGAGCCAAAGACAAAGGCAGACCAAGAGAAAATGTCATTAGCACTTGCAAAACTAGCCGAAGAAGACCCAAGTTTTAGGGTTAAGACTGATGAAGAAACGGGGCAGACGATTATCTCTGGTATGGGCGAATTGCACTTAGAAATTATCGTAGATAGAATGAAGCGCGAATTTAAAGTTGAAGCCGAAGTAGGCGCACCGCAAGTGGCATTTAGAGAGACGATTCGCGCCTCCGTTACACAAGAGTGCAAATACGCTAAACAAACGGGCGGACGCGGACAATACGGACATGTCCATATCAAATTAGAGCCAAAAGAAGCAGGTAGTGGCTATGAATTTATCAATGAAATCAGCGGTGGTGTTATTCCAAAAGAATATATCCCTGCTGTTGATAAAGGGATTCAAGAGGCAATGCAAAGCGGTATTTTGGCGGGGTATCCTGTGGTAGATTGCAAAGTTACGCTTTATGATGGTAGCTATCACGATGTGGATTCAAGTGAGATGGCGTTTAAAATCGCGGGTTCTATGGCGTTTAAGGACGCTTGTCGCAAGGCAACGCCCGTGCTTTTAGAGCCGATTGCAAAGGTGGAAGTCGAAGTGCCGGAGGAATATATGGGCGATGTCATCGGCGATTTGAATCGCAGACGCGGACAGATTAACTCGATGGATGATAGAATGGGCTTAAAAATCGTAAATGCCTTTGTGCCACTCGCTGAAATGTTTGGCTACTCGACAGATTTGCGCTCGGCTACGCAGGGTAGGGCGACTTATAGTATGGAGTTTGACCACTATGGCGAAGTGCCGACTAACATCGCCAAAGAGATTATCGAAAAACGACAATCTTAAAAGCGCGAAAGCCCAAAAATGAAACTAATTTCGTGGAATGTAAATGGGCTTCGCGCTTGTATGAATAAGGGCTTTATGGATTTTTTTGAGGCGCAAAATGCGGATATTTTTTGCCTCCAAGAAACCAAAATGCAAAAACAGCAAGCCGACTTTTCTTTTTCAAACTATCACGCCTTTTGGAATAGCGCGGAGAAAAAGGGCTATTCAGGCACTTTGATTTTATCGCGCGAATCGCCCATTGCCGAATCTTATGGCATAGGAATCGATTTGCACGACAACGAAGGGCGCGTGATTGCGTTAGAATTTCAGCAGTTTTTTTTGGTAAATGTCTATGTGCCAAATTCGCAACGCGAACTTGCACGGCTTGATTATCGTATGCGCTGGGAGGACGATTTTCGCGCATTTCTTAAAGGGCTTGAATCTAAAAAGCCCGTAATTGTTTGTGGCGATTTAAATGTCGCACACAAAGAAATCGACTTAAAAAATCCCAAGCAAAACACCAAAAACGCAGGATTTACAAAAGAAGAGCGCGAAAAATTCACCGCACTTTTGGATTCTGGCTTCATCGATTCATACCGCCATTTTTACCCGCACAAAACAAACGCTTACACTTGGTGGTCATATATGGGCAACGCAAGGGCAAAAAATATCGGTTGGCGGATTGATTATTTTTTGCTATCAACCGCCCTTGCGCCAAATCTAAAAAGCGCGGAAATTTTTAGTGAGATTTTAGGTAGCGACCACTGCCCTGTGGGTATCACACTCGCATTTTAGGGCAAATATGGGTAAATACCAAATATGAGCAAATAAAAATTAAGCGAATCCAAACTATGAGCGAATCAAAGCCCACACTTGCCATAATTGACACTTTTGGATATTTTTTTCGCAACTTTTACGCCCTGCCAAAGCTAACTAGCAAGGACGGCTTCCCCACAGGCGTTTTGCTAGGCTTTGTCAATCTCATCAATCAACTTTTTGATGACAAATCCACGCACTTAATTTTCGCGCTAGAAGGGCAGGGCGAAAAGTGGCGCAAAAGCATTTATCCTGCATACAAGGCGAATCGCAAAGAGGCGGATAAGGATTTAATCGCCCAAATCGAAGTGGCGATTCGCTGGATAGGCGCGATGAATCTCTCCCAAATCGCAATCGATGGCTTTGAGGCAGATGACGCGATTGCCACGCTTTGCCGACTTGCCAAGCGCGAAAATCTCGCTGTTCGCATTGTTAGCGTGGATAAGGACTTGTATCAGCTAATCGATAGCAACACGCACATTTTTGACCCCGCTAAAAAGCGTGAGATTCACGCCTCCGAGTGCTTCGAGAAGTTTGGCGTGAATCCCGCGCAGTTTGTGGATTATCAAAGTTTGGTGGGTGATACAAGCGATAATATCATAGGCGTGATTGGAATCGGCGCAAAGAGCGCACAGAGCCTTATTAGCGAATTTGGTAGCCTTGATAATCTCTATGCGAATCTGGCGCAAAATACGCCTAAAATCCCACCCAAAATGGCGACAAAAATTAGCGCGGGTAAGGATAGCGCGTATCTTAGCCAAAAACTTGTGCGATTGCGTGATGATTTATTGCAAAATTTTGCCTTTGATTCATGCGTGAAACCTGCGCAAAATCCGCTATTTTTAATCGAATCTGAGTTAGAAAAATACAACATAAATATTTTGGATAAGATTCGCAAAAAAACAAAAAATCCGTTAGATTCTGCGATTTTCGCAGAATCTAAAATAAAAAATACCCACCCCCTAGCCCCCTCCGCAAGGGAGGGGGGACAAGCTGATTTAAACTCCGCAAAAAATAGGGGACTTATCGCAGAATCTAATGAAAATAAATCCGTGCGAAGCACCCAAAACTCGCCCGCTTCGTGGTGCAAAAAATCGGAATCAAAGGGTGCAGTAGTGCCACCCGCCGATTTTTTGCTAGAAGCGGATAAGCGAGGCTCTCCCCCTAAAAGCGAAAAAGCGGCTGCTTTTTGGCGCGTAGGGGGAGCGGGGCGGGGGGTGCAGCCCTTTTTGCGAAAAGAATCTAGCGAATCTAATTTAAAAAACGGCAAAAATATCGCAGATTCTGCAATTCAAATAAAAAACGCAGAATCTTACACAGAATCGCAGAATCTAAACAGAGATTCTTCGCTCACTTCATTCGCTCAGAATGACAAAATGGATTGCCACGATTCGCTAACGCAGAATCTCGCAATGACGAAGAGTAATGCAGATTCTGCGAATCGCAGAATCTCGCACGAAATCGCAGAATCTAGCGATTTTACTATAAAATCCCACCTAAAAGATTCGCAAAAAATCTGCATTTTAGATTCAGCTAAACTTTTTAAAATCATCGATTCAATCCCAAAAGACGCACTTGTGGCATTTGATACTGAAACCGATTCGCTTGATTCGAATACCGCAAATATCGTGGGATTTTCGTTTGCGTGGGAGTTAAATTGTGGATTTTATGTGCCACTGCGCCATAGCTATTTGGGTGCGCCTAGTCAAATCGCTCACACCGACGCAAAAGCCGCACTTTGCAAACTTTTCGCCCACGAAATCATCGCACACAACGCAAAATTTGACATTAAGATTATTTGGCATAATTTTGCCCTTGACATTTCGCGCATAATCGATACTATGCTTTTGGCGTGGCTTAATAGTAGCGATTCGCCTTGTGGGCTTGATTTTTTAGCAAAAACGCACCTAAATTACACCACGATAAAGTTTGATGAAGTCGTCCCCAAAAAGGCATCGTTTGATATGGTGGCAATCGACAAGGCGACAGATTATGCCGCGCAGGACGCGCTTTGCACCCTTGCGCTATATAAATATTTTTGTGAAAATTTAAGCGCGGATATGTTTGACATCGCAAAGCATTTGGAGTATCCTATAATTAAGATTTTGGCGAAAATGGAGGGCGCGGGAATTGGCGTTGATACGGAGTTTTTTGGTAGTTTGCGCGATGAGTTAGAATCTAAAATTAGTCGTTTAAGCAAGGAAATTTTCACACTTTGCGAAGCGGAATTTAATCTCAACTCGCCCAAACAATTAAGCGAAATTTTGTTTGACAAACTCGGGCTAAAAAAGGGCAGGGCGTTGAAAAACAGCGCGTTTAGCACTGATGAAAAGACGCTTGAATCATTGCGCGATTCACACGCGGTAATCCCGCTACTGCTTGATTATAGAGAGATTAGCAAGTTGCTAAATACCTATGTCGCGCCTTTTTTAAGCCTAAATAAAAATCGCAAACTTTACACTTCGTTCGTGCAGACGGGCACTAGCACGGGGCGACTTGCGTCAAAAAATCCAAATTTGCAAAATATCCCCGTGCGTAGCGACATAGGGCGCAAGATTCGGCAGGGATTTATCGCAAAGCAGGGATTTAGCTTTGTTTCGGCGGATTATTCGCAGATTGAGTTGCGACTTTTGGCGCATTTTTCGCGCGATTCATCGCTGTGTGAGGCATTTGAAAGTGGCAAGGATATTCATTTAGAGACGGCAATTAAGCTTTTTGGCGATGAAACTAGCGCGAAAGCAAAACGCAATATTGCAAAAAGCATAAATTTTGGGCTGATTTATGGTATGGGTGCGCGAAAACTCTCTCAAAATCTCAAAATCCCGCAAAATGAAGCAAAATCATATATCGATAGCTATTTTACGAAATTTCCCACGATTAGGGACTTTTTGGCGGACAAAGAGCGCGAGATTTTGCAAAATGGCTATGCGGAGAGTCTGCTAGGGCATAGGCGCAAGTTTGATTTTACGCGCACGGCGGATTATGAAAGGGCGGCGTTTTTGCGCGAGGGCATAAATGCGATTTTTCAAGGCAGTGCGGCGGATTTGATAAAATTAGCGATGATTGAATGCGATAAATTTTTTACGCAAGAATACAAAAACGGCGAAGTTGCGCTTTTGTTGCAAATCCACGATGAGCTGATTTTTGAAGTGCGCGATGATTTGGTAGAATCTGTCGCGCAAAAAATCAAAGCGATTATGGAGGGCGCATACAGGCTAAATATCCCGCTTACCTGTGGCATAAGTGTCGGCAAAAATTGGGCAGAGTTGAAGTAGGGCAGAGCGACAAATAGCGACAAAAGGAATAATTTTAGCTTGAAAAATAATAAGGATTTAAGAAGTTGATGGATAGAAAATTATTTTATTTAGTCACATTTTTGCTCTCATTTAGCGTGGTGATGGCATATTCGCTAAGTGTTTATGCGGTGGATTATTATGAATATGGCGCATTTCACTTTTTTATACGGCAGTTTATAGCGGTTAGTTTTGGGATTTTGATAATGTGGATTTTATCGCAAATACCGGCAGAAAAGCTTATTACAAAGTTTGGATTTTTTGTGCTGTTTTCATCGGCACTGCTTCTTGTGGCGATGCAGTTTTTGCCTGAGAGCTTTGCGACAAGTGCGGGCGGGGCGAAGCGGTGGATACGGCTTTTTGGCTTTTCTCTTGCGCCTAGCGAGTATTTTAAGATTGGATTTATTATGTTTTTGGCGTGGAGCTTTTCTAGGCGATTTGTGGGGCAGAAAAAAGAGAGTTTGTGGAGTGAGATTTTAACGCTTTTGCCTTATATTGTGGTTATTTTTGGATTTATTATCGCATTTATTGCCATTATGCAAAATGACTTGGGGCAGGTTGTTTTGATGGCGATTATTTTTGGAATTATGCTGTTGTTTGCTGGGGGGAGTTTGAAACTATTTGGTGTGATTGTGCTTAGCTCGCTAATACTTTTTATCACAGCGGTGGCTAGCTCGCAAAATCGCATTGCGCGAGTGAAAATGTGGTGGGGAAATATTCAAGATTATGTAATTAGCTTCCTACCGCAGAATCTAGCCGAAAATATCCGCGTTGATAGCTCGCCTGAGCCATATCAAGTGTATTATTCGCTCTCTGCCGTGAGTAATGGCGGGATTTTTGGAAAAGGGCTAGGCGATGGGAGCATAAAGCTAGGATTTTTAAGCGAAGTGCATACCGATATCGTGCTAGCGGGGCTGTGCGAAGAGCTTGGGCTGATTGGGCTTGGGATTTTTGTGATTGTATTTGCGCTGATTTTGCATAGGATTTTAAAAATCGCAAACCACGCGCCAAATCATATTTATTCGCTATTTTGCATTGGCGTGTGCGTGAGCTTTGCCTTTTCATTCCTAATAAATGCCTTTGGCGTGGCGGGAATAATCCCTATAAAAGGCATTGCCGTGCCGTTTTTAAGCTATGGTGGAAGTGCTGTTGTGGCAAGCTGCATTTGCATAGGAATGGTGCTATCCATCAGTAAATCTAAATTAAAGGAAACCTAAATGAAAATAACACTACTACACTACACACCATTAGATATTTGTTCCCACGCTATTAGAACTTGCTGGCAAAGCTTTGATAAAAGTGATAATGGTGGAGAGATTGATAAAGCATTGATAGATAGAGTAGGAAATAAATATAAGCATTCTAGCACATTAGAACACCTTTCTTACAGCTTTTATATACAAGGTATATCTAGAGCTTGCCTACAAGAGTTAGCAAGGCATAGAATAGCTTCTTTGAGTGTTAAATCAAGTAGATATACTTTAAAGGAACTAATGAAAGAAGTTCCTTTTCTTTCTACTGATGACTATGATAGAGCTAGTAAATACATTGTGATGACTAATGACGAGTTAGTTGATATAGCTAGTATTCAAGCATTAGAAAATTTAAGATTGCTAGTTAATCAAAGGGTAACTAATGATTTAGCTAAATATGCTATGCCTGAATGCTATAAGACTGAATTAACTTGGACTATCAATGCTAGAAGCTTACAGAATTTCTTAGCTTTAAGGAATTCTAATCAAGCTCTGTGGGAAATAAGGCAATTAGCTAATGAGGTATTAAAAGCAATACCTGCAACTCATAAATTCATTTTTGAAAAATGCGTGGAAAATAGTTAGATTCTGCGAAATGTGGGTTTTTCGCAATTAGATTCTGCGAATTTTTTGTGCTAGATTCTGCGAATTTTTAGATTCTGCGTTTTGAAATTTTTTTTCGCTAGATTCTGCAAATTTCGCATTCAGATTCTGCGTTTTTGGTTTAAAATCGCAGAATCTGCGTTAATTTTACACAAAATCGCAGAATCTATCCACCCAAAACTCCCACTTGTGCTTTGAGTTTGTCGAAGTTTTGCTCGATATTTTTTGAAGTGCTATCAATATTTTGCGATAACTCATAATTACTATTTGAAAACTCCGCAATCTCCGCCACACCGCAGATTATCGCCTCTATGTGCGTTTGCATTGAGTGCGAATTTTGAATAATGCTTTTTGTGGTGGTGAAATTATCGTTAAAAATATCATCAAAGGATTTGATATTTTGCTCTACGACTTTGCCCCGCGCGAGTAAATCGCCCACCACTTGCTTTGTCTGCTCTAATCCATTTTTGTTGTCATCGACTTTTTGCGTAATTAGCGCGATATTTGTGGTAATGTCGCCAAGCGAATGATTTGTCCGCTCTGCGAGTTTTCGCACTTCATCGGCGACTACGGCAAATCCCCTCCCGTGCTCTCCCGCCCGCGCCGCCTCAATCGCGGCATTTAGTGCCAAAAGATTCGTTTGCTCGGCGATACCTTTTACGGTCTCTACGATATTTACGATGGACTGCGTATTGCCCTCTAACTCTTCAAAATGCGCGAGTAACTCCGCATTTTGCGAGAAAATCTGCTCGATTAAATGCGACAGAGAGCCAATTAGCGTCTTTATCTCGTTTGACACCTTCATCATATCCTCTTGCTTGTCCTTTGTGGATTGGACTTGGGTGCTAAACTCGCCTAAAAGATTTTGTATAAGTCCTGCATTTTGCGAAGTTAGGGCGACTTTGTCATTCATCGATTTGCTTTTTTGGTGGAGCGAATCGCTTATGAGCGATAGGCGATTGATATGCCCTTTGACGGCGTTTGCCTCGCTGTTTATGGTATTTATCGTGGCATTTATTCTATCTTTGAATCCATCGATGGCAACTAGCACATCGCCATTTTCCTTGCACCACGAAGTATCAATCTTGCTTTTTGAATCTAACTTCATCTCTTGCAATTCTTTCATCACCGCCTTTGTTTTATCTACGCCATTTATTTTCTCATCAATATCGTGCAAAATTAGCGCGACTACCGCGATAAATTGAATGATTTGCCCGATGAGATTATCCGTGAAAAATAGCGCATTTATGATTAAAAGCACCATACCGACAAAGTGAAGCACCCGCATACGAATATAAAGCGAAGATAGCATAAAAACCTCCGAAAAAATAAAATTTATTATATTATAGCGTTGTTGAAGTTTGCATTAAAATTCGCAGAATCTGATAAATTTCGCAGAATCTACTTCATTTTTTGTAAAATTTCTTTTATTATTCCTTCGGTGGTGGTAGATTCTGCGTTTTGTAGCATTTTTAAAATCTCGCTATTTTTAAAGCCAAGCGATTCAAGCGCATTTAGCGCGTCAATCTTGCTTTGCGGGAGATTTAGTTGCGCGATATTTCCAAGTTTTCCGCTAATCTCTACGATGATTCGCTTTGCCATTTTTTCCCCAATGCCGGGCACTTTTTTAAGCGTGGCAAAGTCATTGCAATTTGTTATATTTAAAAATTCCGCAGGTTTAAACGCAGAGCAAATACTCAAAGCCACCTTTGGTCCTATGCCGTTGATTTTGATGAGATTGTCAAACAAATCCTTTTCGTCCTTGTTTAGAAAGCCAAACAGCGCGATACTATCCTCACGGATAATCTGCGTAATCAAAAGCGTATCATTTTCTTTCACGCTAGGGAGCGCATTTAGCGACATTGATACTTCATAAATCACGCCATTTACATTAAACAAAACGCCACTTACACCGCGCTTATACACGCTACCAATTAGCCCCGCTATCATTTTTTAAAATCCTTGATTGTTGATTTCTTCATCACTTTCACTTCTAAAAATCTTGTGATGAACTATGCACTTTTCGCCCGAATCAAAGCAATATTTGCCTATGCCTTTGATGATGGTTTTGCTTTGATAGACTTTTGGTGAAATTAGCTCAAAAATCACATCATTGTATTTTAACCACCCATCTTTACATAAAAACTCCGCGCTAAAAACGCTTTGCTGATATTCTCTAATGGTGTTTATGATGATTGTGTGTTGTTTTGCGATGGCTTCAAGTTCGCTTTTTGTCGCCTTTAAATTATGCACGATTTCTAAAAACGCCCTATAATTATTTAGCACATATTCTGGCGTGGCGCGGTTTTTTGCCTTATTGTCCTCAATTTGTGCTTTTAGCTCTCGCGCAGTTTTGGCAAATTTGTTGTATTGATAGCTTAAAGCGGTTTCTCTTTTCTTTAAAATCTGCTCGTTGTTTTGGTTTGATTCAAGTTCATTTAAAAGCGATTGAATCTTTTGCTTTGTCTGGCGACTTGCAAGGGGCGTGAAAATGATTTTATTGTCGCTACCTTTTAGGCAATCCATCACCAATTTCGCGCTAAATTTCACATTTGCGCCCGAAAAAAGCTCAATTATGTTGATATTATTTGCGCAAATTTCGCCACCATTTGCCTTTGCGATTTCTATGTTTTCGCCATTTATGATTCCGCCCTCTAATGCGGTGATATTTGCGCATTCACAATCCAAAATCCCTCTATGCGTGGCGATTTGCGCTTTTTTGCAAGTCATAGTTGTGGTTTTGTGCGTTTGTCCGCTGATTTCGATTTCATTTGCGACTAAATTCGTATTTGCCGCTAGATTGCCACTAATGCTGATTTGATTTGCGATGAGATTCACGCCACTTTTTAGCGCGTCCTCAAACTCGCCTCCAGAGCTAACGACAATTTTGCTTTTCGTATCCACATCGCCCAAAAAGTTGTAATTGTCCTTTAACTCGACATTTTGAAGCGAAATTTCATTGCTAAAAGAAAAGTGATTTTTCTCAAAAATCACAAAGCCATTTTTGGCGGTGGTGTATTCGTAAATGCCATCTATTTCGCTTTTTTTAATCTCATCGCTACAACTTGGCGGGAGCGAAGTTTTTGCCTCAGGGGTTATAATTTCGCCTTTTAGATTGCGCCCGATTTTGCCTAGCTTTGCTAACGCATAAGTGCAAATTTTAGTATTTTCTTTTAGCGCAATCACATTTTTTTTTGCCAAATCAACCCCCGCGATAAAAAAATCGATTTTGCCATCTTTTGAATCTACGAAATTTTGACTTTTTAGCAAACAAAAGCGCAAATCGCTTTTCAGTGGCGAATCCAAATCCTTCAAATGCTCATAAAGCACATTTTTGCCATTATCCAAATCACGCAAAATTATGCCCTGCTCCGCTTTTAGCGCAATCACCGCAAAGGCAAGCGTCTCAAACTCTGCGATATTTTTAGGAATCTCAAACCCCGCTTTGAAAATAATATCCACAGATTCGCCGTTATGCAGGACTTCTATGTAGAATTTGCGCTCGATTTTGGTGTGAAAAATGGCGACATCGTAACTTTGCTTTATTTGGATACTTTTGTCCTCAAAAACCTCATCGCTAATATCCTCAACCTTTTCAAAAACGCCATTTGCGCCTTTGACAAAGGACTTCACCGCGTGAATCTCAGCCACCAATTCATCGCGCTCAATGCCATTCTCTGCGCTAATTTTATTTAGCAAATAAGCGACATTTTCGACATTTTGCACAAAAGTAATCTCTTTTAAATGCTCCATTTTTTATAAAAACTCCATTTGCCCCCGAAAAATTTATGCGGAGATTGTAGCGAATCTATGCTATGAATGCGCTTAAAAGATTTGGGTTTTTGGGGATTTTTGAGTGTTATGGCGTGGATTTATGATATAATTTCAAAATTTTATTTTTGGGAGCTTATGATGACGCGAATTATTATAGATAATGTTAAGGAAGAGTATATCCCGGCGTTTAGGGACTTTGCGGAGAAAATGAATGCGACACTTAGCGCAGAATCTGATATTTGTGAGTTTGGATATAGCCACGAGCCAAATGATGAGACGATAAAGGCGTTGCAAGAGTGTGAAGCGGGTGGCAATGGCAAGGTATATGCAAGTTACAGCGATTTTGTCAAAGAGATTGAAAAAGAGTTAGCCGATGAAACTAAATCTTGATATTGAAAATTCTTTTAGAAGCGATACAAAGAAGCTTTATAAGCGCAATATTATCGTGCAAGATGAAATCGAATTTGTAGTTGAAAAACTACTAAACCAAGAGTCGCTCGATAAAAAATACAAAGACCACGCGCTAAAAGGCGACTACAAGGGCTACCGCGACTGCCACATAAGCTCTGATTTAGTCCTAGTGTATAAAATCCAAAATGACACACTCTATCTCTCGCGCATAGGCAGGCATAGGGATATTTTTAAGAAATATAGTTAGATTAAAGATTTGTGCTTTACGACTTTAACCACAATTTTGCGGTTTTTTCTAATGCGTCTTTGTCGCCTGATGCAAAAAACTGCACTTTTGGCTTTTGCAAATGCGATGAATCAATCGTATATTTTTGCTTTAAAAACTCCACAATCGCCTCCCCTGAGTGAATCAAAATTGGTTTATCATCAAAATATGCGCGAATCTCACTTGCGATTAGCGGAAAATGCGTGCAAGCCAAAATAATCGCCTCTGGCGCGGATTCGCCCTTAAAGCGATTGCCAAAATAATA
Source organism: Helicobacter sp. 23-1044 (assembly GCF_053654695.1). Taxonomy (NCBI): domain Bacteria; kingdom Pseudomonadati; phylum Campylobacterota; class Epsilonproteobacteria; order Campylobacterales; family Helicobacteraceae; genus Helicobacter; species Helicobacter sp. 23-1044. The sequence continues at coordinate 121,155 of NZ_JBSIUQ010000003.1, read as the reverse complement.
CCTAAATGTCGCCTCCAAAATCTCGCCACTCAAAATCCCCTCTTCGACTAATGGCACAAAAAGCCCCGTTTGCAAACTCACCAAATTTTCATAGCCCAATTTTCGCAAATGTTTTTCGTAGATTCCGCTCTCTATCGTGGCTTTTGTGGCGATGATTAAAATCTTTGCATTTTTATTACGAATCTTATTGCTAATGCTAAGGACGCCTGATTCAACCACGCCGATTACGGGAAATGGCGCGATTTTTTGCATTTCATCTAGCGCGTATGCACTCACAGTGTTGCAACCAACAATTAGCATATCGATTTTGTGTGGGATAAAAAAATCCACGCATTCAAGCGAAAAGCGCACAATGGTGGCTTTGTCCTTGTTGCCATAAGGCACTCGCGCCGTATCGCCATAATAGATGATTTCGCCAAAAAGCTTTGAATCTAAAAGCGACTTTAAGACGCTCAAACCGCCCACACCGCTATCAAAAACGCCGATTTTCAAAATCTACTCTTGCTCATTCATTTTGCTTAAAAATTCATCATTGCTTTTTGAATCTTTCATTTTGGAGTAGATGAGATTCAACGCCTCAATGTCGCCTAATTGTTGCATAAAGTTGCGTAAAATCCACACTTTTTGGAGTTTTTCAGCCCCTAAAAGCAATTCATCTTTTCTTGTGCCAGATTTCAAAATGTCAAACGCAGGGTAGATTCGCCTATCTGCGATTGAGCGCGCTAGGACGATTTCGCTATTGCCTGTGCCTTTAAACTCTTCAAAAATCACTTCGTCCATTCGACTGCCTGTATCAATTAACGCCGTTGCGATAATCGTCAAACTCCCGCCCTGCTCGATATTTCGCGCACTACCAAAAAATCGCTTTGGCTTGTGAAGCGCGTTTGCATCAACGCCACCGCTTAAAACCTTGCCACTTGAAGGTGTAGCGGCGTTATATGCCCTTGCTAAACGCGTGATTGAATCAAGCAATATAACCACATCTTTGCCGCTCTCCACGCGCCTTTTTGCGCGCTCCAATACAAGCTCGGCGACTTTGATATGATTTGACGCTGGCAAGTCAAAAGTCGAAGCATAAACCTGCCCCTTCACGCTTCGCTGCATATCTGTAACCTCTTCTGGGCGTTCATCGACTAGCAAAACCATTAGCTCAACTTCGGGGTGATTTGCGCTAATGCCGTGTGCTAGTTCTTTCATAAGCTCCGTTTTCCCTGTGCGTGGGGGCGCGACAATCAACGCCCTTTGCCCTTTGCCGATAGGTGAGAATAAATCTAAGATTCGCCCCGTAACCTTTGAGCTATCATACTCTAATTTCAACTGCTCTGTGGGGAATAAAGGCGTTAGGTTATCAAAAAGTGGGCGATTTTTTGCCTCTTCAAGCGATAAATGATTGATTGCTTCAATCTTTAAAAGCGCGTAATATCGCTCTTGTTCGCGTGGTGGGCGCACTTGCCCCGTAACCAAGTCGCCATTTCTTAATGCAAATTTGCGAATCTGTGTCAGCGACACATACGCATCATTTTGCGAATCGGTGAAATTTTCATCTACACCGCGCAAAAAGCCGTAATTTTCATTTGCAATATCCAAAATCCCGCTAAATAAAATATATCCAGCCTGATTTACTTGCGTTTTCAAAATCTCAAACATCAAGTCCTGTCTGCGGTATTCTTGCGGGTTTTCTACGCCTAATTTGTTTGCGATTTCAATCAGCTTTGCTAAACTTAAAGTTTTTAATTCCTCGATTTTGTAGGCGTCTGCGGGAATGTGGCTCTTGCGATTGTCTCTATTTTCTCGAATCTCTTTGCCGTTGTCTCTTGCGCCGTTATTGTCTTTTGTAGCCATTTTTGTCCTTAAAGATTTTAGTGGTTTTGAAAAGTAGAAGTGCGAATTTTAGTTGCTATTTTTTTAAAAGTCAATACTAGCGCAAAAAATCTGCAATGTTTGCGTTAATTTCCGCAATGTCGCCGATATTTTGTAGCGAATCTAGTGCGCTCTCATCGCCGAATCGCTCCACAACCTTAAAAATCTGCGTTGCAATGTCGCCAAAAATGATTTTATTTTCCAAAAATTGCGCCACCAAAATATCATTTGCCGCATTTAGAATAATGCCTAATTTGGGGCATTTTAGAAGCGAATCTTTGAGCGTCCAAAGCGGATAGCGACTTGTATCAATTTTTTCAAATCGCAAGTTTAGATTTAGCAAATCCAATTCTTTGATAAATGCCTTGTGCTTTGCCTTTGCGCCTAGTAGCGCGGTTGCGATGGGCAATCGCATATCATTGCTACTTAAATGCGCGATGAGTGCGTTGTCAGCGGTTTGAATCAGTGCGTGAATCGTTGAAGTGCGCTCAATAACGGCGTCAATGTGATTTGTGTTTAGATTTGCGCCCTGTTTTGTGGCAAGATTCGCATTTAGATTCGCGCCAAAATGCACATTGTGATTCGTGGCAAGATTCGCGCCAAAAAGCCAATATGCCTCCAAAATCTCAAAAAGTTTATTTATCATTGTCGCACTATCGATTGTGATTTTGCGCCCCATAGCCCAAGTGGGGTGATTTAGTGCGGATTTCGCGCTTTGGTGCGGGATTTCACTCAAAGGCAAATCGCGAAACGCCCCGCCACTTGCGGTAATGATGAGTTTTTTGATGGTTGATTCTGCGATTTTCGTGCGATTCGCAGAATCTAGTGCAGATTCTGCGTTTTTTGTCGCAGAATCTAGCAATTCTTTTAGCGCGAAATGCTCGCTATCCACAGGCAAGATTCGCGCTAAATTTTCGCCCCCCATCAAAAATCCCGCTACAACCAAACTCTCTTTATTTGCCAAAGCAAGGGTTTTGCCACATTTGATAGATTCAATGCTAGGATTCACGCCACTAAATCCCACAAGCGCGTTTAGCACGAGTTTTGATTCGGAGGTATTTATCGCCTCCAAAATCCCGCTTTCGCCACAAAGCACACGATTTGCGCCACGAATCAAATGCTTTTTTTTGCTATCTTTGATTACGACAATTTTTGGGCGAAACTCCGCAATTTGCGCATTTAAAAGCTCAATATTATCCCCTGCACAAAGGACTTCAACGCTTAAATGCTCCGCCCTTGCGATTTGCAGGGCTTGTGTGCCGATACTGCCAGTAGAGCCCAAAAGTATCAAATTTTATTTCACCCATTCAAGCAAAAATATCATCATTACCGCGCCAAACAAAATCCCATCGACTCTATCTAGCACTCCGCCGTGTCCGGGCAAAATATTGCCACTATCCTTGAGCTTTGCGATTCGCTTTAACATACTCTCAAACAAATCGCCAAAAATCGAAATAAACGCCACGCACACTGATATAAAAAACGCGCTTATAAAGCCGATTTTATCGGCATTTATGTCGAGCGTTATGATAGAGCCGATGAGTGTGCCTACCAAACTTGCGACAATTAGCCCGATTAACGCGCCTTCAATGGTTTTTTTAGGCGAGACGGGAGAGAGTGGCGACTTGCCAAATGCTCTGCCACCAAAATACGCACACGAATCGCTCAAAGCAACGATTGCGATAAGCCACACGATTGCCATCGCGCCAAAATTATCATAAATCCCAAAAAGGCATAGAAATGGAATAGTAGGATAGATTAGCACTGCGTAATCCTTGCTTTTTGTGCGATTATGAAATGCGTTATACGCAGCAAAAATCGCCAATGCCAAAATCCCAATATACAAAGGCGAACCCTTATAAAAATACGCTACAATCCACATAATCCCCGCAGTCGCGTATAAATGAATCCGCTCTTCAATATCAAAAAGTTTGCAGGATTCAGCAAGGGCAAGTAGATAGCAACCCCCAAGCACCGCCCAAAGCAAAAATTTGATATTTAGCACGATGATTAAAGCTACGATTGCCACCAAAATCGCGCCTGTGTAGTATCTAGCGAAGTTTTCGCCACTTATTTTTTCTAATTTGTCTTTGAAAAAATTTGACATTTTGTCCCCTTTAAGCTAAAAAACATAAAATTTCAAATTCTAAAAACGAAATCGTAGCAAAAAATCATTAAAATTTTTAAGGGAGTGCTTTTGGATTCATTTGATATTATTGTGGTAGGTGGCGGACACGCGGGAGTTGAAGCAAGTTTGGCTTGTGCGAAAATGGGGCTAAAAACGCACCTTTTGACTTTGCTTATAGATTCAATCGCACTTGCTAGTTGCAATCCAGCCATAGGCGGACTTGCAAAGGGGCATTTGGTAAAAGAGATTGACGCGCTAGGCGGGGTAATGGGCGAAATCACAGACATTAGCGGGATTCAGTTTCGCACACTAAATGCCTCAAAAGGACCCGCCGTGCAAGGCACAAGGGCGCAAATCGATATGGATTCATATAAAATCACAGCGCGAAATATGCTTTTAGCGCAAAAAAATCTCACTATTTCACAAGAAATGGCAGTTGATATTTTGCTAGAAAATGGCGTGGCGTGTGGGATTCGCACGGCTATCGGCAAAAAATATTTTGCCAAAAAAGTCATTTTAACCACAGGGACATTTTTGGATGGCAAAGTCCATATCGGCGAATCGATTTCACAAAATGGACGATTTGGCGAAGGAAGCGCGGTGGCTTTGTCGCAAAGTTTGCGAAGTTTGGGGCTAAATGTCGGGCGACTAAAAACGGGCACTTGTCCGCGTGTGAGCGGAAAAAGCATTGATTTTAGCCATTTGGAGCGACATAATGGAGACAGCAATCCTCCGCATTTTAGCCACAAAACGCGCGATTTTAACCCCACGCAATATCCTTGCTACATCACTTACACAAACGAATCTACGCACGAGTTTATCCGCGCAAACTTCGCTCGTGCGCCACTTTTTAGCGGACAAATTAAAAGCGTGGGTCCTAGATATTGCCCAAGCATTGAGGATAAGGTGAATCGATTCGCCGAAAAGTCCCGCCACCAGCTATTTTTAGAGCCACAAACAAAGGCGCAAAACGAATATTATGTCAATGGGCTTTCTACTTCACTGCCTTTTGATGTGCAAGAGGCGATGATTCGCACGATTGATGGATTAGAAAATGTCGAAATCACGCGCTTTGGTTATGCGATAGAGTATGATTTTGTCCAACCCACCGAGCTTTTTCACACGCTAGAATGCAAAAAAATCAAAAATCTCTATTTAGCAGGGCAAATCAATGGCACGACAGGCTATGAGGAAGCCGCAGCGCAGGGGCTTATGGCTGGGATTAACGCGGCTTTAAGCGTGAAAGGCGCACCTGAATTTATCTTAAAGCGCAGTGAGGCTTATATCGGCGTGATGATTGATGATTTGGTAACCAAAGGCACAAATGAGCCATATCGCGTTTTTACCTCCCGTGCGGAGTATCGGCTACTTTTGCGTGAGGATAATGCGATTTTTCGCCTATCAAATCGCGGAAAAGAGCTAGGATTGTTTGAAAATATCGATGAGATTTTGGCGGATTCAAATGCGATAAAGGGCGCGATTGAATTTTTGGAGCGCAAAATTTACACGCCAAATGCGGAGTTTTTGGCATTTTTGGAATCTTTGGGAGAGGATAAAATAAATGACACCACGCAAGGGATTCAAATCGTAGGGCGCAAAAGTTTTGATGAATTAAAGTTGCAAAAATTTGACACGCGATTCGCAAATCTCTCGCCCCGTGCGTTAAAGGAAGTGCTAATTGAGTGCAAATATTATCACTACATAAAAAAGCAAAATGATGAAATCGCAAATTTGGATTTGACGCTTGGCGTGGAGATTCCGCGTGATTTTGTTTTTGATAAAATCCCGGGTTTGAGTGCGGAAGTCATCGAAAAACTAAATAAATTTCGCCCCAAAAATTTGCGCGAAGCACTAGCGATAAGTGGCGTAACGATGGCAAGCGTTGATGTGTTGCACTTATACATTCACCTGCGAAATAAACGCTGACAATTTGTTTAGGGGCAATTTGTTCTGGGGTAGTCATTTGCGTTGTTTTGGCACAAAATTTCGCTCAATGGACGCCCAAGTCCTATTTCGCTCATTTCGCGCCAAAACAACGCAAAGCACCACCGCCATTACTTCGATTGAGATTCGTGCTTCGCACGAATCTAAAATTAAAAAAAATCGTCATTGCGAGATTTTACAAAGCAAAATATCGCAGTGACGAAAATATCCCAGATTCTGCGATTTTGCAGAATCTAAGAAAATATTTAAGTATTTTTATGTAAAATCTCCACTTTTATAAAAAATATTGAAGGTTTATGTGTGAGGGTTTTGCATTTGTGTAGTTCGGATTCTGGTGGGGCGGGGAGGGCGTGTGTGCGCCTTCATAAAGCACTGCTAGAAGCGGGGATAGATTCTATAATGCTAGTGCAAAATAAAACGGGCGATTCTCCGCATACATATCGATTAGCGCGAAGCAAAGCGCAAAAGGCATTTGAAAAAATCCGTCCATTTTTATCGCAAATCCCACTTTCTTTTTATCCCAAACGGCACAAGGATATTTTTTCTCCGCAATTACCATTTTTTATCCCAAAAAATAGGGCGTTGCTAAAATATATAGCGGAGTTAAAACCAGATATTGTGCATTTGCATTGGGTTGAAAGTGGGTTTATAAATATCAAAGATTTAACTGAAATTGACGCTCCAATGATTTGGAGCTTACACGATGCTAACCCCTACACAGGCGGCTGCCACTATGTGGCAGCCGCCTGTGTAGGGGTTAGCATCGGTTGTAAGAAATGTCCCCTGCTTGGCGGAAAAATGCCTTATGATATTAGTTATTTTTCATTTAAGCGAAAGCAAAAAGTGTATAATAAAATTAATATCACCATAAATGGTCTATCGCGGTGGATTGCTAAATGCGCCAAAGATTCTGCGCTTTTTAGCAATAAAAGCATTATAAACTTGCCAAATCCGATTGATACAAGCATATTTGCCCCCATTCCAAAAAATATCGCTAGACGCCTTTTAAATATTCCAAATTCGCAAAAAATAATCGCATTTGGCGCAATAGCACCGATGAGTTTGGAGCGCAAGGGATATGATGATTTAAAAAATGCCCTGCGTTTATTAAAAGATAAGTCGCATATCAAATTGCTAATTTTTGGTGCAAGCAATGGAAGGGAAATTGAGGATATTGAAAGCATTTATTTGGGGTATTTAAGCGATGATATCGCATTAAAAATCGTGTATAGCGTGGCGGATGTGGTGCTTATGCCAAGTCATATTGAAAGTTTTGGGCAAGTGGCGGTGGAAAGTTTGGCGTGTGGAACGCCTGTGGTGGCTTATAATACGAGTGGATTAAAAGATATTATTTCGCACAAGTATAATGGATATTTGGCGAATTTGATGGATGTAGATGACTTGGCAAGGGGATTGGATTGGATTTTAAATTTAGATTCTGCGAATTATGAAGTTTTGCGCCAAAATGCAAGAGATAGTGCCACAAACTTTGATTTTGCAAAAATCGCCCCGCAGTATGTCTCTCAATACCAAAAAATATTAAATGGGGGGGGCAGCACAGAGAATTCTTATTAGAGTTATTGTCCCTTGCGCTAGATTCTGCAAAGAAAAATATTTATTACATTGGATTTGGGGCGATTGATGATATCCCGCGCAAAGGTTATGCGGAGTTTTTAAAGGCATTAGCGTTATTAAAAATTCCTTATAAATTAGTCATTTTTGGCGCAAATAATAATACTTTTGGCGCAGAATCTATTGCCTTTGGGCGTTTAAGTGATGATTATAGCATTCGCCTTGCGTATAATGCGTGTGATATTTTTGTCGTCCCAAGTTTGGCAGAAAATCTAAGTAATGCCATTATGGAGGCACTTTCTTGCGCTGTGCCTGTGGTCGCCTTTGATATTGGTGGCAATGGCGATATGATATCACACAAGCAAAATGGATATTTGGCAAAAGATATTGGCGATTTGGCGTGTGGGATTGAATGGTGCTTAGATTCTGCGAATTATGAAGTTTTGCGCCAAAATGCAAGAGATAGCGTAATAGCACATTTTAATTCCGCAAAAATCGCTAAACACTACATTTCTCAATATGCAAAAATTGCAAATAGGGGGGGGGGGGCAGAAAGGTATAAATTAGTAGTAAGGTATAAATTAGTAATTTTCCTCCATCTTTCTTTTAATCAAATATCAACCAAATCACATTTAAGGGCAGTGGCGTGAAAGTGCTGCATTTAGTCGCTGGTGAGTTATCTGGCGGAGCGGCAAAAGGTGCGCTAAATTTGCATAATGCACTTTTAGATTTAGGTGTAAAAAGTCACATTTTAACCACTGCAAAAGATATTCAAAACCACCCAAATATTAGCAATCTAAATAAATATCAGGCATTTTTTTACGCAAAGATTGATGGCGGTATTTCTCGCATTTGCGGTAGTAAAAATATTTTTAGTAATAATTTTTTTGGATTTAATATTTTAAAGCACAATGTATTTCAAAAAGCAGATATTATCCATCTCCATTGGATAAATAGCGGATTTATCTCACTATCCACCATCGCTAAAATCAAAAAACCGATTGTGTGGAGTGTGCGCGATATGTGGGCATTTAGTGGCGGATGTCATTATGCTATCGCTAATAATGCGCTATGTTTCAAATATCAAACTTCGTGCAAAAACTGCCCTGCATTGTCGCCAAAGATAAAGATTCTGCGAAATTTGGCGCATTTCAATCAACGCGCCAAAATTAGGCACTATCCGCAGAATCTGCATTTTGTAGGTATTAGCAGTTTTATTAGCGAGTGTTTGCAAAAAAGTGCCATTACAAAAAATGCAAACATAAGCACGATTGCTAATTGCATCGATGAAAGCGAGTTTATGCCTATTGATAAAAATATCGCAAGGCAGATTCTGCGACTTAACACACATAAAAAAATCATTTTATGCGGGGCAAATGCGCTAGGTGATTTTTACAAAGGATTTTCGCATTTTTTAGAAGCACTGAAATTTTTGCCAAAAGACAAATATTTTTTGTGCTTTTTTGGCAAATTAGATAGGCAGAAAATCCCGCAAGGATTTGAATTTAGAAGTTTTGGTTATCATAATAGCAATCTTGCTTTGCGTTTGATTTATAGTGTCGCAGATGTGTTTGTCGCTCCAAGTCTGCTAGATGCCGCGCCAAAGACTATTATGGAGAGTTTATCGTGCAACACTAGCGCGGTTGCCTTTGATAATAGTGGCGCAAGGGATATTATTTCACATAAAATAAATGGATATTTAGCGAAATTTGATAGCGCAAAAGATTTGGCGCGTGGCATTGATTTTGTGGCAAATAATGCTTTGAATGCAAGAAAAGGCATATTAAATTTTAGCGCGAAAAATATCGCAAAGCAATATTTAGCATTGTATGAAAAAATGCTAAATGGGGGGGGGGGCAGAATAAGTTAATATTTATCGCAGAATCTAATCCAAAATTCGCAGATTCTGCGATATTTGTCATTGCCAGACTTGACAAAGTCAAGTCACAGCAATCTAAAAATAATTATTTAGATTTTGCGAAAAACGCGGAATCTCCGCTAGATTCTGCGATATTTGCAAAATCTCATTTTAGGACTTTTTATGTCGCATAGAAATCTAAAAGTCCTATATTCCCACGATATTTTTTCAATGCAGTTTGTCGGCGGTATTTCGCGCTATATTTTTGAATTATTCATCCGCAATGAAAATGCCAAAATCCCGCTTCTTTACAGCGAAAATCTCTATTTAAACAAAAATAAAAAAACAAAAGATTTTAGAGGCAAGGTGCGCTTAATTAGTGCGCTAAATGAACTGCACGAGCGATTTGTCGCAAAAAATATTTTTGACATTTATCACATTAGTTATTATAAAAAAACGCCAAATCGCCCCAAAGGCGCGGTTTTTATCGTTAGTGTTTATGATATGATACACGAGATTTATGCAAATTCTTATTTTAAAAATGATAGCAAAACCTCCGCCTTAAAACGCGCTAATTGCGAGAGTTGCGATGGGATTATCGCTATTTCTCACACGACAAAAAGGGATTTAATCAAATTTTTTGGCATTGATGAAAATAAAATAAGAGTAATTTATTTAGGGCATAGTCTGCAAAAATCGCAGAATCTCCCGCAAAATCTCCCGCAAAATTACATTTTGTTTGTCGGCACTCGTGGCGGATATAAAAATTTTGCCACTTTTGCAAGGGCGATGGTGGAGATTATCGCCTTTAATCCGCAGATTACGGCACTTTGCGTTGGGACGGAGTTTTCTAGTGATGAAATCAACTTTTTGCAATCGCTAAAAATAAAAGAGCATTTTGTCGCCATCCAAGCAAAAGAAGATGAATTATATAGCATTTATAAAAATGCGCTGTGCTTTGTGTTTCCGTCATTTTATGAGGGATTTGGCATTCCTATTTTGGAGAGTTTTTTTGCGGAGTGCTTGGCGATTTTGAGTGATATTGAGGTTTTTAGAGAGATTGCGGGGGATTGCGCAATTTATTTTAATCCAAACGATGCGCATTCCATCGCAAATGCGATTTTGGAGGGCATTCAAAATGAAAATTTAAAAGCACGAAAAATTTTGCACGCAAAAGAGCGATTAGAAATGTTTAGCTGGGAGAGTGCCTATAAACAAACGATTGAATTTTATAATGAAGTTTATGACAATTTGTTCTGGGGTAATCATTTGCGTTGTTTTGACACAACATTTCGCTCGATGAACCCCCAAGTTCTATCTCGCTCATTTCGCGCCAAAACAACGCAAAGCACCACCGCCATTACTTCGATTGTTGCTTCGCTTCGCTCGCAAAACAAGGCGAAGCCGAAGTTTCTTTATCCAATCCTACGAATTGTAGATTCTGCAAAATTCGCAGAATCTAATAAACAAAATGGCGAAAATATCGCAGATTCTGCGAAATCGCAGAATCTAATGCAAACAAAATTCGCAGAATCTACAAAGCAATCTCAACCTTCCCCGCCCAAAATCGCCCTAATCATCGGTGCTAGCGGACAAGATGGATATTTTTTGATGAAACTCTTAGCGCAAAAAAATTATATCATCCACATTTTCGTGCGAAAAGTGCCAAAATACGAGGATTTGTGCTTTATTCATTATGATGATTTATATTTTGATGAGGCAGATTCTGCGATTATTTATCATTATGGCGATGTAAGTGATTTTAGCTGCATTATTGATATTTTAGGCAAAGTGCGACCAAATGAGATTTATAATCTAGCAGGCATTTCAAATGTCAAAATTTCCTTTTCGCTCCCGCAAAGGACGGCAGATTCCATCGCGCTAGGCACACTTCGCATTTTGGATGCCATAAAGCTGCTAAATCTAAATGCCAAATTTTACAATGCGTGCAGTAGCGAGATTTTTGGTTCAAGTGATGGCGTGCTAAATGAAAACTCGCCATTTAACCCAAAATCCCCCTATGCCATCGCAAAACTATATGCTTTTTATATGGTGCGACATTATAGGGAGGCATATAATATTTTTGCGACAAATGGCATTTTGTTTAACCACGAAAGCGAACTGCGAAGCGATGAGTTTGTAAGCAAAAAGATTATTAAAGCGGCACTAAAAATCGCCTTTGGTTTGCAAGAGAAATTATATCTTGGGAATTTGGATGCAAAGAGGGATTTTGGTTATGCAAAGGATTATGTGGAATGTATGCACTTAATGCTTCAACATAGCGCGCCAGAGGATTTTATCATCGCCACAGGAAGGCAAACAAGCATTAGAGATTTTTGCAAAATTGCCTTTAAAAAAGTCGGCATAGATTTGCACTTTATCGGCAGTGGCGTGGATGAAAAAGGCATAGATTCTGCGAATAATAAAGTGCTAATTGAGGTTAATCCAAATTATTTTCGTCCGCTTGATGTAAAAAGTTCGCTTGGCGATGCCAAAAAAGCACAAAAGATTTTAGGGTGGAATCCAAAAAAGACAAGCATTGAAGCGATGATAGAAATTATGATTAGATATGAAGCAAAGATGTTGCGTCAAAAAATGCAAATTGGGGGGGGGCAGAATGAGTTAAAATTCGCAGAATCTAATCCAAAATTTGCAGATTCTGCCATCGATTTGTCATTGCGAGATTTGCCAAAGGCAAATCGTGGCAATCCAAAAAATCATTATTTAGATTCTGCGAATCGCATGAAAATCGCAGAATCTAGCGCAAAAAATCCCAAATTCGCAGAATCTAGCACAAAAAATCCCAAATTCGCAGAATCTGCGCCAAAATTTTTAAGGTGCGCATAAAATGGCGTATTTTAAAAATCTAACAAAATCCCTGCGAGATAAAATTACGCATTTAATCATCCCGCCCTTCCCGCCAAAGGCAAAAAAGCGACTTTTGATTATTCGCATCGATGCAATCGGCGATTTTGTGCTATTTTCGCCATTTTTAGCGCAGATGAGGGAGTTTTTTGGCGATTATCACATTACGCTACTTGCAAATAATTGCGTGAAAAATTTGGCACTTGGATTGCATAGCAAAAATATCGATGAGTTTATTTTCATCTCGCCAAGGCAGTTTAATCGCAGTCTTTTTTATCGTATTTCATTTTTGCATTCGCTTAAAAAACGCCATTTTACAATTTGTCTAAATCCCATTTATTCGCGCGATTTGCTTTGCAAAGAGATTATTTCCTACATAAATGCGCAAATTTGCCTAACGCCAAGTGGCGATGATAATAATCTCCCACTACATTTAAAAAACGCAAATGACGAATACTACACGGCACTTTTGCCTTGCAAAGATGGCGTTTTGTTTGAATATTATCGCAATGCGGAGTTTTGCAACAATGCCTTTGATTTTTTAAAGCATTTCGCAGAATCCACCGCAAAAAATCCAAAATTCACGCAATCTCTTCCAAAAGCGAGATTAGATTCTGCGCTTTTGCCAAGATTGGAGAGTTTTGTGGGGAAAAATATGCTTGAAAAATTGCGCCAAAATTATTGCGTTTTATTTATCGGTGCATCGGCAAAATATCGCAAATGGAGCGTTGAAAACTTCGCAAAAGTCGCAAGGCATTTGATTGCAAAATACAATCAAAATATTGTCATTTGTGGCGGGGTGGAGGATAAAAATAGCGCGAAAATTTTGGTGGATTTGATAGATTCTGCAAAAGTGCTTGATTTTAGCGGGCAAACCTCGCTAATGCAACTTGCCTCACTTGTGTATAATGGCAATCTTATAGTTAGTAATGAAACAAGTGCAGCGCATTTCGCAGTCTTTTTAGACACAGCGATTATCGCTGTGTATAATGGCAATCATTTGGGGAGATTTATCCCCTATCCAAAAAATATCGCCGCTAAATATTATCCTGCATTCCATCCTTTTATAAAGGCAAATATGCGAAAATACCGCGAGTTAAGCAATGCCTTTGCATATAAAAGTGATTTGGATATAAATGAAATTAGCGCAGAATCTGTGATAAAAATTATCGATGAAATCTATCAAAACGGAGGAAAAAATGAAAAATGACTATTTTAGCGCAAGAGGCGTAGGGTGTGGTGATTATAATGACGCGAAATTGGCGCATTATTTCAAAGAAGTGATAGAAGGTTTGCCAGCAAATGCGAGGATTTTGGACTTTGGGTGCGGATTTGGGCAAATTCTAAATGCGATAAAACATAATAATTTCGCGTGGAACTCGCAAAATGCTAACGGGGGGGGGGATTTAAGTAAAAACTATCAATTACTTGGCATTGATATAAATGAAAATGCGATTGAAGCGTGCAAAAATTTAGGCATTGATGCGATAAAAGTGGATGATATTTTGAAGTTTTCCCCAAAGCAAAAGTTTGATTTGATAATAACTACGCATTGTTTGGAGCATTTGGAAAAAGGGCAAATCATCCCAATTTTAGCGCATTTTAGGGAGATGCTAAATGAAAATGGAAGCATTTTTATCGCTGTGCCAAACGCACAAAGTGCCACAGGTGCTTATTGGGCGTATGAAGATTTTACACATAATACACTTTTTACTGCGGGAAGTTTGATTTTCGTGCTGAAAATGGCGGGATTTAGCAAGGTGGATTTGATTGACAAAGACGCACTCGCTGGAAGCAAGGGAATAAAAAGGATTGTTAGAAAAATCTTTTTGTGGATTTATAAAAGCAAAATTGCTTTTTGGAATAAAATCACAAATTCCGCCTTTCACGCGCCAAGTCCGCAAATTTTTAGTTATGAAATAAAGGCAGTGGCAAAAAAATAATATTAGATTCTGCGAAATCGCAGAATCTAGCGCAAAAATCTGTATAATTTCGCTTTTATTTTATGATGAAAGATTGTGCGATGGAGAAAATTTCAGTAATTACGGTCGTCTTTAATGACGCAAATAATATTATAGAGACGATGAATTCAGTCCTAAATCAAACTTATGGCAATATCGAATACATTATCATCGATGGCAAAAGCACCGATGGCACGACAGAAAAGATTGTGGAATATATCAAAACCATCGCAAATATCACAAAAAATAATGGCGAGTATTTAGAAGCGACAAAAAAAGATAATGCAAATTTTAGTTTGAAGTTTCTCTCGCAAAGCGATAGTGGCATTTATGATGCGATGAATAAGGGCATTGATTTAGCAAGTGGTGCGTGGTGTAACTTTATGAATTCTGGCGATAGATTTTATGATAATAGCGCGATTGAACGCATATTTGCGGCATATCGCGCTGGGGGGGGGCAGAGTAGTATTATTTATGGCGATACAGAAATTATTTATGATAATCTTAATCGCAAAATCCTAAAAAGCACCACCACAAAGCACAAATACCGCCATCATTTCATCCACCAAGCAGCATTTATAAAATCAAATATTATGAAATCCTACAAATACGACACAACCTTCAAAATCGCAGGCGATACGGACTTTTTTACCCGCTGTTATAATAATGGCGAGAGTTTTAGGCATTTTGATGAGATTGTAATATCATTTAATGTCGAGGGGGTGAGTTCGCGTCTATCGTGGTTGATGTTTAAAGAGGATTGCATAATCGGATTTAAATACAATAAATTTTTCCCCTTGCGACATTTTGCGTATTATGTGTTTTGGGTCGTGCCTCGTGTATTTACGCGGAATATCATCCCAAGCAAATATCGCAACAAAGCACGGGTATTTTTTGGTAAAAAAAGACATTAAATATGCTAAAATGGCAAGTTAGATTCTGCGAAAATATGCGAGATTCTGCGATTTGAGTTAGATTCTGCGATTTGAGTTAGATTCTGCGAATTGGAGGCAAGGGATGAAAAAAATCAAAGTGATTTATGGCGATATCGCGTTAAAAATTAGTGATAAAATCTCTAAAATACCGCACTTTAAGTCAAATCCAGCATTTAGAATGCCATTTTGCCATCAAAGTGCGTTTGTCAAAACGGAGTTGCTTAAAAAATATAAATTTGATACGAACTTTAAAATTTGCGCGGATAACGACTTTTTTACCAAAATTTATCATTTGGAAAATGCGAGATTTTTTAACTCAAAAGAAATTGTTGCATTATACGATGGGAGCGGGATTTCCGCAAAACCAAGTGTGATATTTTTCAAAGAGGAAATTCGCATTATTGCAAAATACAATAAATTATATATCCCCATATTTTGCGTAAAATTTCTCAATATGCGTCTAAAATATTTTATAAAAACGCACCTCCCGCAGAATCTAAGCATAAAATTGCAACTTCATATTAACGCAAAACGCTAGATTCTGCGAAATGTAAATTTTGGCGTAGATTCTGCGAAAATATGCGAGATTCTGCGATAAAATTCGCATTTTTCTATTTTTACTTGTTATAATTTTACAAAAAATCGCAAAAATCGGAGGTTGCCTGTGAGTGTTTTGGAGCAAGAATTTATAAAAGCGGTGATTGAGGATAATTCGCAAAGCGTGAAATATTTGATTAAAAACGGCACAAATATCGATGCGGTGGATAGTGATGGCTGCACCGCGCTAATGTGGGCGTGTAAAGATGGCAATTTTAAAATGGCAAAGTTTCTAATCGAAAATGACGCGAGATTAGATATCCGCGCAAATAACGGCTATACCGCGCTTATGTTTGCCGCACTTAGTGGCAATAAAGCCGCTGTTTCGCTACTTTTGGATTTGAATGTCGGCGTCAATGAAAGCGATAATGACGGGTGGAGTGCCCTTATGAGTGCGGTTAGCGAAGGGCATATCGATATTGTGAAAATTTTGGTAGAAAATGGCGCAAATGTCAATGCCAAGCGAGATGACAGCACCACCGCGCTAATGCTTGCAAGCTCATTTGACTTTTTAGAAATCGTCCGCTACTTGCATAAAAATGGCGCGGATATCAACGCCGCTGATGAAAACGGGTGGAATGCGCTGATGTGGGCGTGCTCATTTAACCACCTAAAAATCGTGCAGTATTTAGTCAAAAACGGCATAAACATTAACGCCACGCGAAATGACGGCTATACCGCGCTTATGAGCGCGAGTTTTAAGGGGCATTTTGAGATTGTGAAATTTTTAGTGGCAAATGGCGCGGATGTAAATTCGCATAAGACTGACGGATATACCGCGCTTATGAGCGCGAGTTTTAAGGGGCATTTGGGAATCGTGAAATTTTTAGTTGAGAGTGGCGCAAATGTAAATGCAAGTAAAAATGACGGCTACACGGCTTTGATGAGTGCTAGTTTCAAAGGGCATATTGAAGTTGTGCAGTTTTTGCTAGATTCAGGGGCGGACTTTCGCTCAAATAATGCGTGGAATGCCTTTATTTGGGCGGCTGAAAAGGGGCATTTGGATATTGTGAAACTTTTGCTTGAAAAAGGCGCAGATATCGATGACATCGATAATGATGGCAACTCCGCGCTAATGCTCTCCGCTATTGAGGGGCATTTAGAAGTGGTGAAATTTTTAGTGGCAAATGACGCCTTTATCAACGCAAGGGATTACAACAACGCAACGGTGCTTATGAAGGCGACAAATAGCGGGAATTTGAATTTGGTGTGCTATTTGGTAGAAAATGGCGCAGATATTTTTGCAAGTGATATTGCCGGAAGCACGGCATTTAGCATAGCGCAGACAAATGGTAATAATGACATAGCGCAATATCTCAAAAAAGAAGGACACCGCCAAATGGAGGCGAAACGCAAGCAGGCAGAGAAATTAGCACAGCTTGATAAAATCATATAAAGGGGAGATTGAATGATAAAAATTACAGAAAATTCATTGCGTGATGGACATCAGAGCTTACTTGCTACGCGCGTTCGCACGGAGGATATGTTGGAAGTGGCGCGGATTTTTGAGGAAATCGGCTTTTATAGCGTGGAAGTTTGGGGAGGCGCGACTTATGATACTTGTTTGCGCTATCTTAAAGAAGACCCATTTGAGCGACTTTACAAATTCAAAGAGATTTTCAAAAAAACGCCCCTCCAAATGCTACTTCGTGGGCAAAATTTGGTAGGTTATAGGCACTATGCCGATGATGTGGTGAGAGAATTTATAAAACTCTCAGCGCAGGGCGGAATCGACATTTTTCGCATATTTGACGCGCTAAATGATAGTAGGAATCTAAAAACCGCAATCGATGAGGTAAAAAAGCAAAACAAAATCGTGCAAGGCGCAATCAGCTACACCACTTCGCCCATTCACACGATTAAGGGCTTTGTGGCTTATGCCAAAGAGTTAGTCAAAATGGGAAGCGACCAAATTGTCATCAAAGATATGGCAGGGCTAATCACGCCTTTTGATGCTTATGAGTTAGTCAAAGCGTTAAAAGGCGAAATCGACAAACCAATCGTGCTTCACACGCATAGCACGGCGGGATTTGGATTCGCATCGCATTTAAAGGCGATAGAAGCGGGAGCGGAAATTGTGGATTTAAGCAACTCTGCCTTTGCAAGCGGGACTTCGCACCCTTGCACTCAATCAATGGTAGCCACACTCAAAGGCACAAAATGGGATACAAAATTAGACATTGCAAAAATGGAAAAAGCCGCCGAAATCTTGCGCCGTGTGCGTAAAAAATACAAGAAGTTTGAATCACATTATAGTTTGATTGATACGCGTGTGCTTGTGAATCAAATCCCCGGCGGTATGATTTCAAACTTAGCAAATCAGCTAAAAGAGCAAAACGCGCTAGATAGAATGGACGAAGTGCTAGATGAAATCCCTGCTGTCCGCGCAGACTTTGGCTATCCGCCACTTGTTACGCCTAGCTCACAAATCGTAGGCACACAAGCCGTCCTAAATGTCCTAACGGGTGAGAGATATAAAAGCATTAGCAAAGAGGCAAAGAATTTGGGGCGCGGATTTTATGGTAAAAGTGCCACAGAGATTGACAAAAAGCTAAAAAGCAAACTTGTGGCGTTAAAAGAGGAATTTATCACCAAACGCCCCGCGGATTATTTATCGCCTGAAATATCAAAGGCAAAGAAAGAGAGCAAGGATTTCGCGCTATCGCCTACCGATGTCATAAGCTACGCGATGTTTGAGGGCGTGGCAAAGACATTTTTGGATGAGCGCAATCACAATGCTTTGAAACCAGAGCCAATCGAATCCTTTGAAAATATAGCTGAGGATTTGGCAAAAGAGTTTAAGATTATCGTAAATGGGGAGCAGTATGGCATAAAGATTGAGGGCTCGGGACGGAGCACAAATGGCGTGAAACCCTTTTTCTTGCGACTTGATGGGGAGCTAAAAGAAGTCTATGTCGAGCAGGATTTAGGCGATTCAAGTGCCGAATCTAGCGCACCAAAGGTGGCAAAAAGCGCACCCAAAGGCGCGATTATCGCAAATGATGAAAATCACATTAGCTCAAATATGCCCGGCACCATTCGCAAAATCAATGTCAAAATCGGCGATAAAGTCAAAAAGGGCGATGTCGTGGCGATTGTAGAGGCTATGAAAATGGAAAATGAAATCACCGCGCAAAAAAATGGTAGCGTAAAAAATATCTTTGTGGATTTGGATAGCGCAGTGGTGGCGAATCAAGCAATTATGCTAATCGAATAGGGCGAATCTAAATGCAAAATAAATGCGTTAAATCCATCAAAATTTCGTCATTGCAAGATTCGCGCTCCGCGCCGTCATTGCGAGGCTTTGCGTTACATTCCGTCATTGCGAGACTTGCGAATGCAAGTCGTGGCAATCCACACTCTCCGTCATTGCGAGAAAATCCGTTAGGATTTTCGTGGCAATCCATAAAAAAGGATTATAAAATGAAACAAGGCTTTGTTTATATTTTATTTAGCAAACCAAATGGGACGCTTTATACGGGAGCAACGAGCGATTTGGCAAAGCGCATTTTCGAGCATAAAAGCAAACTTGCAAAAGGCTTTACGCAAAAATATAACATTGACAAACTTGGCTATTACGAAGTTTGTGAGAACATAGAATCCGCCATAATGCGCGAAAAGCAACTAAAATCTGGCAAAAGGCAAACCAAAATTGATTTGATAAAATCACAAAATCCACAATGGGAGGATTTATATGAAACATTATTTTAATAGATTGCCACGACTTGCAAGCAAGTCTCGCAATGACGAAGCAAAAGGCGTGGATTGCCACGAATTTGACAAGTCAAATTCTCGCAATGACAAAAGCAAACGCATTAGATTCACGCAAATTTAGGGACTTTTATGACTTTTGAATCTATGCTTTTTGCCTTTTTGCTAACGCTAATCGCTGGGATTAGCACGGCATTTGGCGCGTTTTTGGCATTTTTTAAGACAAAAGATGAGACGCGCGTCCTATCCTTTGGACTTGGATTTAGTGGTGGGGTTATGGTGTATTTGAGTTTTGTAGAGATTTTGCCAAAATCCATCGACTATTTTTTGCGCATAGATTCAAACAATGCCGAATCGCTTGGCATTTTGTGCTTTTTTGTGGGTATGGTTTTGGCATTTGGAATCGACATTTTAATCCCAAAAGATGTCAATCCCCACGAGCTAAAAAGCCAAAATGAAGTCTATTGCGAACTAGATTCGCGGGAACGCCACATTTCACGCAACAACGCCATAAAACGCACGGCGATTTTTACGGCAATCGCAATTACGATTCACAACTTCCCTGAGGGCTTTGCGACTTTTATAAGTGCGTTAGATAGCTTTGCCTTTGGCGTTAGCATTGCGGTGGCTGTGGCGATTCACAATATCCCTGAGGGTTTGGCTGTGTCTTTGCCGATTTATTATGCCACAGGCGATAAAAGACAGGCGTTAAAACTCACACTTTTATCCGGGCTATCAGAGCCACTTGGTGCGGTAATCGGGTATTTTTTACTTGCGCCACTTTTGGGCGAAGCCACACTTGCCATTAGCTTTGGAATCATCGCTGGGATTATGGTTTTTATTTCAATCGATAGCCTTTTGCCAACCTCCAAATTAAGCACCAAAGGGCACGAATCAGTGGCTGGTGTTTTCTTTGGAATGGGCATAATGGCAATTAGTTTAATACTTTTGGGAGAGTAAAATGCAAAATATTTTTAAAAGCGCGGATTTTTTAGACAAAAGCGCAGTAGAGCGGTTTAATGTAAGCAATGAGATTTTGATGGAAAATGCCGCAGGGGCGATTGAGCGAATTATCGATGAGCGCGTATCTGCGCCAAATGCGCTAATAATTATCGTGTGTGGCAGGGGTGATAATGGTGCGGACGGATTCGCCCTTGCTAGGCGTTTGAGTGGCAAATACAATGTCAAAGTTTTTGCGCCCGAATCGCTTCAATCTCGCACACAAAGCGATTTAAACGCATTGCAAAAAGCGCGATTTGAAGCGGTGGGCGGGAGTTTTGTCGATAAACTTTTTTTGTGTGATATTGTTGTGGATTGCCTTTTTGGGAGCGGATTTAGCGGGGAGTTGGATTCGCAAATGGGCGATTTGATAGCGCAAATGAATGCGGTAGGACGGCTAAAAATCGCCTGTGATATATCAAGCGGACTTTTAGCGACAAATGCAGAATCTAAAACAAAATTTATCGCAGAATCTAATCTTTTCGCAGAATCTAGCGCAAAATCCCACAAAATCGCAGAATCTAGCACAGATTCTGCGATTTTCAAAGCCGACATTACAATCGCAATGGGCGCATTAAAAATCGCGTATTTTAGCGACTTTGCAAAGGATTTTGTAGGCGAAATAGTCGTAGCAAATTTAGGCATTTCACGCGCAAACTATGAAAGCGATTCGCATATCAAATTGCTTGAAAGGCGCGATTTAAAACTCCCACATAGAATCGCCCAAAACACGCACAAAGGGCGATTTGGGCATAGTTGCGTAATTGCTGGGGAAAAAGAGGGTGCGTGTATTTTAAGCGCACTCTCCGCATTTTCCTTTGGTAGCGGACTTGTTAGCATTATTGGCGAAGTGAAAAATCTCCCGCACCACATTATGAATGCCACGCAACTGCCAAATAACTGCAACGCAATCGCCTTTGGTATGGGGCTTGGCGCAAAAATTGAGCGTTATAATTTTGATTTTTTAGGGAAAATCCCATCGGTGATTGATGCGGATATGTTTTATCATAGCGATTTGCGCGGGATTTTAGAAAAGGGCAATTTGGTGCTAACCCCGCATTTAAAGGAATTTAGCTCTATGCTAAAAATTTTGGGCTTTGGCGAATTTAGTATTAAAGAGATTGAGCGCAAAAAAGTGGATTTGATGATGGATTTTTCGGCGCGTTATCCAAATGTCGTGCTATTGCTAAAAGGCGCAAATGTCTTTATCGCACAAAAAGAAAAAATCTACATAAACACGCTAGGGCGCAATAATTTGGCAAAAGGTGGCAGTGGCGATGTGCTAAGCGGACTAATTGTCTCACTTTTGGCGCAAGGATATTCGCTATTAGATTCGGCTATCAATGCGTCTTTGGCGCATTCTTTGGCTTCGCAAAAGGTTCAAAGCGACTTTGGATTAGAGCCTATGGATTTGATAAATGCGATAAAATTATTATAAAGGATAAAAATGCAAAATGATATTTTAAAAATTGGCGACATTGAATTTAAGTCGCGTTTGATTGTCGGTAGCGGGAAATACAAGGACTTTGCAACCACGCGCGAAGCGACTTTGGCAAGTGGCGCAGAGATGATAACTATTGCCGTGCGGCGCGTAAATATCACTGATAAAAACAGCGAAAATCTTATGGATTATTTCAAAGATAGCGACATAAAATTCTTGCCAAACTCCGCTGGTTGCACAAGAAGCGATGAAGCGATTGCGCTTTTTAATGTGGTGCGCGAGGCGACAGGGATTCGCACGATAAAGCTTGAAATCATCGGCGATACCGCAAAAACGCTTTACCCTGATATGATTGAGACGCTTTGTGCGTGTGAGATTTTGGCAAAGGATAATTTTATCGTTTTTGCCTACTGCAACGATGACCCGATAATGGCAAAACGCCTTGAATCTGCTGGTGCAAGTGCGGTAATGCCCCTTGCTGCGCCTATCGGCTCTGGACTCGGGATACAAAATCGCTACAATGTCGCCTTTATCAAGGACGCCGTGAAAATCCCCGTGATTGTCGATGCGGGAATCGGCTGTGCCAGCGATGCAAGCGTGGCTATGGAGCTAGGCGCGGATGCGGTTTTAAGCAATAGCGCGATTGCTTTGGCGAAAAATCCCATTTTGATGGCAGAGGCAATCAAAAATGCCGTGATTGCGGGACGACAGAGCTATCTAGCAGGGCGAATCCCACGCAAACCTTACGCCACCGCAAGCTCGCCAATCGATGGCGTTGTGGCGTGGTAGGGCGGATTTTATGAAAAACAAGTGAGATTCTGCGAAATTTGTATTTTTCGCAGAATCTGTGATTGATTTTGGGCGAGGTTCTGCGATTGATTTTTGGCGAGATTCTGTGAGATTCTGCGTTTTGGTGCGATAGATTCTGTGATTTTGCTTGATTTTTTGCGATAGATTCTGCGAATCGCAGAATCTAGTATGTTTTTTTTCGTCATTGCGAGGAAGTGCGTAGCACTGACGAAGCAATCCACAAGCAGATTCTGCGTTTTTCTCAAAAATCTGCGATTGATTTTGGGCGAGATTCTGCGAAATTGAAGCGATTTTTCTGCAAATCGCAGAATCTAACATTATTTTTTTCTTAATTTTTTTCTTAACATTACCATAATTTTTTTTTAGCTATAATTCGCGCTTAAATTTTGCAACAATTTTGCAACGCAAAAAAAGGAAGCGCGTGGAACTCGCATTAGTTAGTCTATATGAAAATCTGCCCTATCTTGCGGCGTTTTTGGCAGGTATCCTTACATTTTTAAGCCCTTGTGTTTTGCCACTAATCCCGCCATATATGAGCTACATTGGGGGCGTTTCGGTGAGTGAGCTAAAAGCACAAAATCGCTTTTTTATATTTCAAAAGGCAGCTCTCTTTGTGGCGGGATTTTCGGTGGTTTTTATAATGCTTGGCATTAGTTTTAACTCGCTTTTGGGGCGATTTTTAAGCAATCCTATCGCAAACTACATCGCTGGGGGCATTATCATCATCTTTGGGGTGCATTTTTTAGGCATTTTTCGCCTTGCTATTCTCTATAAAACAAAGCGATTTGATTTTGTGCGAATCGCGCAATCTGCCCCATTTTTGCGCATAATTGCGCCATTTATTTTAGGCATAGGCTTTGCGCTTGGGTGGAGTCCGTGCGTGGGACCGATTTTAGGCTCGATAATCGCGCTAAATAGCATAAGTGTGAGCGGTGGCGGAGTTGCCTTGCTAGTGATTTACGCGCTTGGGCTTGGAGTGCCGTTTTTGCTAACCGCGCTTTTGATTGAGCGACTTTTTAGCGTGTTTGAGCGCGTGAAGCGATATTATCGCGTTATTGAAATCATCAGCGGTGCGTTGCTTGTGGGAATCGGCGTTGTGATTATTTTTGGCGGATTAGATAGAATCTCGGCAATTTTTTCGTAAAAAGGGGGACAAAATGAAAATCATAAAAGGCAAAAATCAAAGTGTGAAAATTGAAAATGGCATAATTGTGGGTGTGGATTCGTCCGAATCAAAGGGCAAATCAAGCGAATCTAAAAGTGCGGATTGCGAAGTTTTGGATTTGAAAAACGCGCTAATCGCACCGCAACTCATTGATTTGAATGTCTATCCTAAAAATAAATCGCTCTCACGCGCTTCGATTCTCTCGCTTGGGGAAAAGGCAAAGCGCGGAGGCGTGGGAATTATCGCGCTAAATTCTGCGACAAGCCCCGCAATCGATAATGAAATGGCAATGGAGTTTGTGAAAAATATAAACGCCGAAGTGGCGATTTTGCCACTCATTAGCTCAAATGTAGCGGATTTGGGTGGCGAATCTATAAACAAAAAAGACGATTCAAAAATCTGTGATATTACGATTTTAAACGCGCTTGGGGGCGTTGGGATAAATATCGACAGCGCAAAGGACGCAAACACCATTGACAAAGTCGCCAAATACGCCAAAATGCTTGATATTCCGCTTTTTATAAACGCAAATGACAATTTGGGCGGAATGATAAATTATGGTGAGTTAAGCGCGAAATTGGGCATCCCCGCGCGAAGCCCGCTTAGTGAAATCAAAGAAGTAGCAAAAATGCTTGAAGTGGCGATTTTTTATGATATAAAAGCTGTTTTTAGCGCGATTAGCGAGATTCGTAGCCTTTCACTCATAAATGAAGCCAAAAAGCACAATCCGCGCATTTTTGCCGAAGTCTCCATTCATCATTTGATTTTGGATGAAAGCGCGTGTGAAAATTACAACACTAGCGCGAAAATAAATCCGCCTTTAAAGGACAAAAAGACGCGCGAAAAGCTATGCGAATCCCTGCAAAATGGCGAAATTGATTTGCTTACTTCACTGCAATGTGCGCATTTTAACTCCAAAAAAGAGTTGCCCTTTGGCAATGCGGAGTATGGGATTGACGCAATCGCGCATTATTTTGCGTTGCTTTATAGCAATTTGGTTGCGACAAAAATCATAAGTTTGGAGCGATTATTTGAGATTTGTGCGGAAAATCCTGCCAAAATCTTAAATCTAAATTGTGGCAAAATAGAGCAGGGCAAAGAAGCGCGACTTATGGCGGTTGATTTGGATTCAAGTGTAGCGGTGGATGGCGCGTTTTCGCCGTATAAAAATGCGGATTTGAAGGGGGAGATTCTGCGATTTATTTAACGCAGAATTTAGCAAAATGAAGTTAAAATCGCAGAATCTAGTGCAAATTTGTCATTTTGAGCGAAGTGCAAACAAAGCGAAAAATCTCTTTTGGCTATTTGAGATTCTTCGCTTCGATGGCAATGACAAGCGATTCGCAGAATCTAAAAATTAAAAGGACAAAAAATGAAAGAAAAAATCTTAAATGTTTTAATGCAAATGGGCGATGAGTTACTAAATGCCATCATTGTCGGGTCAAAGGCGATTTTTATCTTAATCTTTGGATGGTGGTTTGCGTATTTTATCGCTGGGCGGGTGCGAAAAATCCTAATGCGCGTTTTAAAAGATGAAATGCTTGCGGGATTTTTATCAAAAATCGCCTTTGTGGGGATTATGATTTTAGTGGTGGTTGCGACACTTGGGACGATGGGCGTTCAAACGACTTCAATCATCGCGGCACTTGGCGCAGCGGGTTTGGCAATCGCGTTAGCGCTAAAAGATTCACTCTCAAATCTCGCAAGTGGCATAATGCTAGTGATTTTTCGCCCATTTACAAAAGATGATAGAATTGAAGTGGGCGGGATTGTCGGCGTGGTCGAGGAAATCTCGCTTTTTCACACTTATATGCGCACAGGCGATGGCAAACTTGTCATTATGCCAAATACCAGCGTCGCGACTTCGCGCATTATAAATTACACCAAAAAGCACATTCGGCGAATCGGCAAAGAGCAGAATCTGCCACTTTTGCAGGGCGATAATATCATTTTGCGAATTGATTGGTTAATTAGCGTGGGGTATAGCAGCGATATTGAGCGCACAAAAAAAGTCATTTATGACGCTGTGGAGGCGACTGCAAACATTGACAATGGCGCAAATGATTCAACCAAAAAAATCTTTGTAGGCGTAAATGAACTTCAAGCAAGTGGCATTGAATTTGCCGTCCGTGCGTGGGTTATCGATAATGGCGCATTTGGTAGCACAAAAAGCAAAATGATTGAAAATGTCAAAAATGCCCTAGATTCTGCGAAAATCGAAATACCATTTAACAAATTAGATGTGAATCTAATAAAATAGGATTATTATGGCGATTAAAGAACTTCAACTAATTGGCGCAAGTGCGGTGATTTCGTGCAATAAGCATTTTGAGATTATCAAAAATGGCGGGATTTTGTTTGATGGGGACAAAATTTTAAAGGTGGGCGATTATAACGCACTAAAAGGGGCGAAAATCAAAAGCAAGTTTTATGAATCCTGCGTCATTACCCCTGCTTTTATCAATCCGCACATTCATTTTGAATTTAGTAGCAATTTTAGCACACTAAATTACGGCAATTTTGGCGTGTGGCTTGATTCGGTTATGCAAAAAAGAGGCGAATTATTTGAAGATTCGCAAAGATATATAAAATCTGCAATCAAAGAAGTTTTGCGCTCTGGCACAGCTTGTGTAGGCGCGATTAGTAGCGTGGGCGCGGATTTGGAGGATTTAAGCACAAGTCCGCTAAAAGTGATGTATTTTAATGAGATTATGGGGACAAATCCCGCGAAATTTGATACGATAAAAGAAAATTTTGAGACTAGATTAAAAAAAGCAAAATTGCTAGAAAATCCGCGCTTTAAAAACGCAATCGCGCTTCATTCGCCATATTCATTGCATAATGATTTGGCAGAATTTGCGCTTGATAAAGCACGAAAAGGCAAAATGCTAGTATCGGCGCATTTTATGGAGTCGCGCGAAGAATTGCTGTGGTTAGACTATGGCAAAGGCTATTTTAAGGACTTTTTTAAAAATAATTTGGGCGTTGAATCTGCAAAGCCATTTTATACAAAACGCGAATTTATGGAGCTTTTTTCACAAGTGCCTACGCTTTTTGCACACTGCCTTTATTTAAACAATGATGATTTTGAATTTTTGAAACGATTGGATTGCGAAATCATCTCTGCGCCACGCTCAAATCGCCTTTTAAACAATCGCTATTTTGACTTTTTTAAGGCAAAGGATTTTAGATTTAAGCTCATTTTAGCCACAGATGGCAGAAGCTCAAATAATTCGTTAAGTTTGCTTGATGAGGGGCGAATCGCACTTTTTGGTTACCCTAAATTTGATGTAAATGCCCTTGCAAAAGAAATCTTGCTAGGAATCACGCGCAATATTGCCAAACGATTTGGTTTCAACAACGGCTCTTTGGAGAAGGGCAAGGCAAGTGATTTGGCGGTATTTTTTGTCAAAGACATCGAAAAAAGCAATCAAGTGGCACTGCATTTCTTGCTCCACGCAAGGGAGGTAACGGATTTATATATCAACGGAAAAAGGATAGACATTGAGAGTATTTAAAAAAATATGGCGATTTTTCGTGCTAAAACCGCTAAATTTCATTCAAAATTATTTTAAAAGTTGCTTATTTATTTTGCTAGTAATCGTGCTTTGTGCGGCATTTACGCCACCGCAAACGCAAAATATAAATTTAGCAAAAATCTATTTAGAAGGTCCCATTTTTAGAAGCGATTTATTTGCCACACAAATCGAATCGCTAAAAAACTTCCCAAATTTAAGGGGCGTTTTGTTGGTTATCGATTCGCCCGGGGGCGGATTGTCGCCTAGTGTAGAAATCGCAGATATGATTGAAGAGCTAAACGCCAAAATCCCCGTAGTCGCCTATGTGCGCGGAACGATGGCTAGTGGAAGCTATTATGCAGGAATGTATAGTCGATTCATAGTGGCAAATCGGGGCGCGATGATTGGCTCTATTGGCGTGATTTTTAATGGATATAATATCGAAGAATTGCTTGGCAAAATAGGGATTCAATCACAAGGACTAAAAGCAGGTGAGTTTAAGGAAGCGGGGACTTTTACTCGCAAATGGAGCGAAAATGAGCGGGCATATTTGCAAAAATTCTTAAATCAGCAATACGCAATGTTTGTAAGAGATGTGGCAAATGCTAGGGCAAAAACTCTTGGGCAAATTGACTACCGAATCTACGCAGAGGGCAAGATTTTTAACGCCTATGACGCAAAAGAAGTGGGGCTTATTGATTTAGTCGGCACACAAAAACAAGCGATAAATCTACTGCAAGAATTAAGTGGCGTTAGCAACCCTGTGTGGGCAAAAGAGGGCGTTATTGATAGCTATTTGAAAAAATTTAGCGCAGAGGCAGTAAGTGCGATTTTTTCGCAAATAAATACCATACGATGAATCTTATTATTTTGATTAGCACACCTGATTCGCGTGGTTTGGTGCATAAGGTTACGGCGAATCTGTTAGAATTTAATATCGAAAAAAACGATGAATTTGTGGATAGGACAAGCAAACATTTTTTTATGCGCACTGAAATTAGCCTAAAAAGCGATGAAAGCGCAGAGATTGAAGCGATTGCAAAAAAAATAGAGGCGAATCTAAATGCGATTCTCCCGCAAAATGCTTTCATAAAAATCGCGCCAAAAAGCAAAAAATCCGCTGTTATTTTTTGCACCAAAGAGGCGCATTGCTTGGGCGATTTGCTAATCAAACACTACAATAACGAGCTAGACATTGACATAAAAGCGGTGATTTCAAATTATGAGAGTTTGCGAAGTTTGGTAGAAAAATTTAGCATTCCATATTTTCACATTTCACACGAATCTAAAAATTACGAAGATTTAATGCTTGAAATTTGCGGTAGATTCGCACCAGATTTTATCATTTTGGCAAAATATATGCGGATTTTAAGCCCAAAATTTATCGCACATTATGAAAATCGCATTATAAATATTCATCACAGCTTTCTCCCCGCATTTATCGGGGCGAATCCTTACAAACAAGCCTTTGAGCGAGGCGTGAAAATCATCGGCGCAACGGCACATTTCGTTACAAGCGAATTAGACAGCGGACCGATAATCTGTCAAGATATTATGCAGGTAAATCACACTTTTTCGTGGGTGGATATGCAAAGGGCAGGGCGCAATATTGAGCGCGTGGTTTTGGCGCGTGCGGTTGATTTGGCGATAGAGGCGCGAATCTTTATCCACAACAACAAAACGATTATTTTTTAAAATTTGCTTAAAAATCGTTTAAATTTATGGTATAATCCCAAATTCATTTTAATTTTAAAGGATTAAATAAATGCGTGTTTTAATCATAGACAACGATGAAACGCTTGGCGAATCGCTTAGCGATGCGTTAAATGAAAAGAAATACCAAACCGACATCGCCGAAAATCTCAAAGATGGCAAGTATTATGTCAGCATTAGAAATTACGACTTAATCGTATCAAATTGGAATCTAAGCGACATAAATGGCGTAGATATTATAAACCAAATCAAAGAAAGAAAACCCAAAATCCCCGTAATCATCACTTCAAGCAAAGAGGATATAAGCATTGAAGTAAATGCGCTAAATGGCGGAGCAGATGACTTTATCCGCTTCCCCTGCGCTAATGAAGTCTTTGTCGCAAGAGTAGAGGCAAGGTTGCGTTCGTGGGGGAGCAATCTAATTGAAATCGATGACTTGCTAATCAACCCCGATGAGGAAAAAATCGTCTATAAAGGACAAGAAATCGAAGTCAAAGGCAAACCATTTGAAGTGCTAACGCACCTAGCAAAGCACAGAGACCAAATCGTAAGCAAAGAGCAGCTTTTAGACGCAATATGGGAAGAGCCCGAACTTGTTACGCCAAATGTTATTGAAGTAGCGATTAACCAAATCCGCCAAAAGATGGATAAGCCCTTGCGAATCTCTACCATTGAAACCGTGCGCAGACGCGGATATCGCTTTTGCTATCCAAAACCAGCGGAAGAGGAATAGTGAGCGATATGCGAATCTTGCGCGATTTACGCAGGATTTAGCGTGAAATTAAAATATATTTTAATAAAAAGGGATATTATGAAATCTACACAAACACTTACAACGCCTTGTTTATGCTGGGGGGGGGGAATGCTTATAACCCTATAAAATGCAAATTTTTTGCATTTATATCTACCATTTTATTATTTACTACAAATCTCTACTCTGCTACACTTTCTACTTATAAATTAGATACTTATGAGCTAGATACGATTTGTGCTTCAAGCACTGATTGTAAAATCGATAAAAGCAACTACGAAAAAGTTGGCTACATACATTTTGGCAATAAAAGTTTAGAGCTAAATAAACTAACTTTTGAAGGCGTAACGATTCTTGCTATGACAAATGAAGGTGCGATTGACATAAAAGATAGCATAAGCGTTAGCGCACTTATAAGTCAGCTATATAATAGGGGCTCAATTTCAACTGCAAATGGCATAACACTAAATCCACAAACTATTAGCGGGCAAACTATTGGTGGCGGAATAGGCAATCTTTATAACTACGGCACAATTAGCGCAAGTAATGGCGTTGCCATAACTATCAAAGATAAAGCACATTTGACAAATCTAATCAATCACGGCACAATCAATGGATACATAAACGCAGAATCTGGCGCAATTCTTGGCAATATCGACAATTATGGCACAATGAATGGTATAGTTTTATCTGCAAATCCAAACTATACGCACAATCTTACAAATTACGGCACAATCAATCGCGTGAATGGACAATTTTATCATTTAGGTGGCGGTGGCACATTTACTATACACGATTATGCTATGAAAATTACCGAAAATGCGGAAACATTTAATAAATACAATGGAGCAAATACGGGCGATAATTCGCATCTTGTCGTGGAAAAAGGCACAAAATTACAATTTTACAATAACGATGGACTCGCTCGTGGGTTTGGCAAGCTGATATTAGAGCTTGACGGAGATTTTGAATACGATACGCCATATTCGCTAGATAAGCTAGTGGTGGATACAGACGGCGCAAATGCGTTAAAGGTTGATTTGTCCCGCTTGGAATTGCTAAACAAAGATATTTTTACGCTTATGCAACAAGGCGATAGTTTTATCGTAAGCATAGGCGGTAGCAATACGCCCATAACCGCCACAAGCAAGGCAAATGTCGCTACTATGAATAATCTATTTTTGGCAAGTGGTGCAATAATGTCAAGTAGTAGAAATAGTGCGCGATATGCGAAAAAAATGGCAAATCGTTCTAATGCGCGAAATGCGTTTTATGCCAAATCTCACAAATCTATCACGCTAAATTCGCTAAAAGAAAATGAAAATTTCTTTTATGATTCGCAAATATTGATTGCAGATGCGAGAGATAAAACAATCGATTTGGCACAAAATAGCACGAATCTAAATGCGAATCAAAGCGCAGATTCTGCAAAAGAAAGCGATAAATATAGTTTTCTTTTTACGCCATTTATAAATCATACTTTGTTTTACAAATCGGGGAATTACGAAGTTTCAGGCGTTGATGGCGGATTCGTAACCGCATTTAGTGGAAAGCTAAATGATAGCAATACATTAGGCACTCATTTTGCTTTAGGCTATGGGACTTTGAGCGATAAAAATGACAAGGATTTTAAATCCACAAATCTAAATTTTATGCTTGGGCTAAACTATCGTTTGGATTTAATCTATGCAATGTTTTTAAAGGCGCGTGGTGATTTTTACTATTTTTTAAATGAAATAGATTCTAGCAGTATCACAAAAACAAAGTCAAATAATCTTGGTTTTGGCGTAAGCGTGGCTTATGGTAAAGACTTTGATTTTGATAAATGGGGCGTTTTAGGAATTGAAGGTGCGATTGATTACAAAGCACTAAATACAGGCAAAGTAAGTGATTCTAGCGTAGGTTACAATAGCGCGTTGTATCACTTGTTATATTTGGATTTGGGGTTAAATTATTATAAATATTTTAACACAGATTTAGGGCTTTGGGGAGTCGATGCGGGGCTTGGGATTCGCGGGAATCTCACTCCAAAGGCAACAAACGGCACTTTAATGGTGGGAAATCGCGCTGTGGATATAACGCTAGATAATGATAACTTTTTGGCTTATCTAAATGTCGGCGGTAGCTATGTATGGCAAGCGCAAAGGTTTGATATGGAATTTACACTGCGCTACAATGGGAGCTTTGGAGATAAAAGCATAAGCAATGGCGGAAGCTTTGAGTGGAGAGTGAAGTGGTAGATTCTGCGAATCGCAGAATCTGTGATTGAAATATTTATAAATTCTTGCGAATTTTTGGTATTAGATTCTGCGATTCGCAGAATCTCTAAAAATGATGAAATATTCGAATCCCACGCACTTTGGCGGGGTTGTTACGATTTTGCACATTCGCAAATTTTGCAAAAAATCTTAAAATTTATCTATTTTATAAGATTTGATTTATAAAAAAATCGCTAGAATTCTCAAATATTTTTCAAAATTTTTAGGGGCAGATTTATGAAATGTGAAGTTATTACTATTGCAAATCAAAAAGGTGGCGTGGGTAAGACAACTACGGCGGTGAATCTCTCTGCATCTCTCGCATACAAGGGCAAAAAAGTCCTTTTGATTGACGCAGACCCGCAGTCAAACGCAACTACAAGTCTTGGCGTCCATCGCAACAATATCGATTACTATCTCTATCACACGCTAACAGGCTCAAAAAAGCTCTCCCAAATCATCGTAAAAACCGATGTGCGAAATCTCTTTTTAGCACCTTCAAATATCGGGTTGGTGGGGTTTGAAAAAGAATTTTATAGTAAAAAAACGCAAGGGCGCGAGCTAATTTTAAAGAAAAAGATTGATGAGATAGTGGGCGAATATGACTTTATGATTATCGATTCGCCCCCTGCGTTGGGACCGCTTACGATGAATGCTTTGAGTGCGTCAGATTCGGTGTTAATCCCCATTCAGTGCGAATTTTTCGCGCTGGAGGGATTAGCGCAACTTTTAAATACCATTAAACTTCTAAAAGAGCAAATAAATCCAAATCTAAACATAAAAGGATTTTTACCGACGATGTTTGCCGCGCAGAATAATCTCGCAAAGCAGGTTGTTTGCGACTTATCACAGCATTTTGATAAATATATGTTTAAAGATATGAATATGCAAAATCTTATCATCCCGCGAAGCGTGAAACTCGCAGAATCTCCGAGCTTTGGCAAGCCGATTTTGCAATATGATATGCGCTCAAACGGCTCTCTTGCCTATCAAAATTTGGCAGAAGCAATCTTGCAAGGCGCGTAATGGCAAAGAAACAAGCACTTGGGCGCGGACTAAGCGCGCTAATTGGCGAGATGGAGCAAGCTTATGAGCAGAATTTGGGCGATGATTCGCAATTAGTGGTAGAAATTGACATTGATTTAATCCACCCAAATCCAGTGCAGCCGCGCAAAAAGTTTGATGAAACAAGCATCGCAGAACTCGCAGAATCTATCAAAGAATACGGCATTTTACAGCCGATTTTGGTTTATGAAGAAAATAATGAATTTTATTTGATTGCCGGCGAGCGCAGACTTCGCGCATCAAAAGTTGCGAAATTGTCCGCGATTAAGGCGATTGTAGTAGATATAAAACCTGAAAAGCTCCGTGAGATGGCGTTAATCGAAAATATCCAAAGGGAGGATTTAAACCCCATCGATTTGGCATTGTCGTATAGTGCGCTGATTAAGGATTATGATATCACGCAAGATGAGTTAGCACAAAAGGTGCAAAAGTCCCGTCCGCAGATTACAAACACTTTGGCACTTTTGAAATTGCCAAAAGGTGCGCAAGATTTGCTAATTAGTGGCAAAATCACGCAAGGACACGCCAAAATTTTGGTGAATCTAAATGAAAAAGATTTAAAAATCGCGCTAGATTCGATAGTAGGGCAAAAATTATCGGTTAGTGAAAGTGAAAAATTAGTCCAAAAAATCAAAGAAAATCGCGCAGATTCAGCCTTAAATAATCGCAAAAAAATTGCCAAAAAACCAAAAAAAGAGTTAGATTCTGCGATGAATGCGCTAATTGGCGCATTTCAAAAGTTAGAAATCATCGCAAAAATAAGGGGCGATTCGCTTGTGTTAAACTTCAAAAATGATGAAAAAATTCACCATTTGGTAAAAATTTTAGAAAAAAATGGCAAATTTAAATGAAAAAAAGACAGAATTTTGTTAGCATTTTAAATTTAAA
Source organism: Helicobacter sp. 23-1044 (assembly GCF_053654695.1). Classification (NCBI taxonomy): domain Bacteria; kingdom Pseudomonadati; phylum Campylobacterota; class Epsilonproteobacteria; order Campylobacterales; family Helicobacteraceae; genus Helicobacter; species Helicobacter sp. 23-1044. Next base: position 87,116 of record NZ_JBSIUQ010000003.1, on the reverse strand, counting down.
AAAATACGGGGGTAATTTATGGGCATAAGTTTAAATCCGCAGTTGATGGCGTTAGTGTTTGTGCTATTTATTTTGTCTATTTATTTGCTAAATAAATGGCTCTATCAGCCAATTCTTGCCTTTATGGACGCACGCGATGCGATGATAAAAAATGACTTGGATAATGCAAGTGGCAATGAAAGCGAGATAGCGCACATCGATAGCCAAATACAGGCGATTTTAGATTCAGCCAAAAAAGAAGCATTTAGTATTAAAGAAAAGGCGACTTTGGAGGCAAAGGCAGATTCTGCGAATAATATCGAGCAACTAAAAACTGAAAATGATAGAAAATTAGTGGCATTTTTAGAAGCATTAAATAGCGAAAAAAAGAGCGCGAAATCCGCCCTTTTGTCGCAAATCCCGGCGTTTCAAAATGCGCTAAATGATAAAATAAAAAGTATGTAAAGGGGGATGGCGATGAAAATATTATTACTTCTAATGCCGATTTTTGCCTGTGCGGCGGAGGTCAGCTTTGAAAATAGCGACTTTGTAATGCGTAGTGTGAATTTTGTGATTTTTGTCGCGCTTTTGTGGTGGCTTGTGGCAAAGCATATCAAAAACGCACTCAAAGCAAGGCAAGATGAGATTTCAGCGCAATTAAACGCCGTGCAAGTCAAACTCGCAGAATCTAACAACAAAAAACTAGAAAAATTAAAAGAATTAGAAAATGCCAAAAAACTCGCCATTGACATCGTGGCAAACGCCCACAAAGAGGCAGAAGTCATTACTAAAAATATTCAAAATCAATGCAAAAAAGATTTAGAGATTTTGCAAAAATCTTATATCGAGCGAATGGGATTTGAGCAAAAACGCGCTAAAAAGTCCATCGTTAGCGAGGTTTTAAGCGAGATTCTGCGTGATGAAAATATCGCGCTTGACAAAAAGAAATTTGTTGAAATCATCACAAAAAAGGTCGCATAAATGATAGCAAAAAGATACACAAAAGCGCTCGTAAATGCGCTAAATGAGAAAGAAATCGCTACGGCGATAAAGGTGCTTGAATCAATTAGCAAAAGTTTTGCAGATTCTGCGTTTTTAAATATTATAAATTCGCCTTTTATCCCAAAGGCGCGTAAGTGTGAGCTACTTATCGAAACTTTTAAGATTAAGGATAAAACGCTAAAAAATTTTATCAAAGCATTAAGCGAGAAAAACCGCCTGTGTGAGATTCCGCGCATTTATGATGAGCTGAATCGCCACATTCGCGCTAAAAACAACGAATTTGAACTCATCGTGCAGTCAAATTTTGCGCTGGATTCAAAGTCGCTTTCAGAAATTAAGCAAAAGTTAGAGCAAAAGTTTGGCGTCTCGCTTGTGGCAACGCACAAAAAAAGCAATGTCGATGGGATAAAGATTTTCATCGATGAGCTGGGCGTTGAGGGCGCGTTTTTAAAGCAAAGTTTGACAAATGGCATAAAAAGCCATATCTTAAAAGCATTTAATTAAAAGAAAGGAGTAAAAATGTCAAGTAAGATTCAGGTAGATGAAATAAGCTCAATAATCAAGCAAAAAATCGAGGATTTTGAGCTAAAAATCGACATAGATGAGGTAGGGTCGGTCATAAATTATGCGGACGGTGTGGCGCGAGTTTATGGACTAAAAAATGTAATGTATTACGAAATGGTAGAATTTGAGACAGGCGATAAAGGCTTGGCTTTGAATTTGGAGGACAACAGCGTGGGCGTGGTTGTGCTTGGTGCTGGGAGAGAAATCAAAGAGGGTGTATCAGTCAAACGACTAGGCACTCTTATGAGTGTGCCTGTGGGCGATGCGGTTGTGGGGCGCGTAATAAATGCGCTTGGCGAACCCATCGATGGCAAAGGCGCGATTGAGGCAAAAGAGCATAGATTTATCGAAGTCAAAGCTCCCGGCATTATGGCACGAAAATCAGTGCACGAGCCATTGCAAACAGGTATCAAAGCCATTGATGCGCTTGTGCCGATTGGGCGCGGACAAAGAGAGCTAATCATCGGCGATAGGCAAACAGGCAAAACAACCGTTGCCATTGATACGATTATCAATCAAAAAGGGCAAGATGTCATTTGTATCTATGTGGCAATCGGACAAAAAGAATCAACCGTGGCGCAAGTTGTCCGTAGGTTAGAAGAACACGGCGCAATGGAATATAGCATTATCGTAAATGCACCTGCTTCAGATTCGGCTACTATGCAGTTTTTAGCACCTTATGCAGGGGTTACGATGGGCGAATATTTTAGAGATAACGCCCGCCACGCGCTAATAATCTATGATGATTTAAGCAAACACGCCGTAAGCTACCGCGAAATGTCGCTAATTTTGCGCCGTCCGCCCGGTAGAGAAGCGTTCCCCGGCGATGTTTTTTACTTACACTCTCGGCTTTTAGAGCGCGCAGCGAAATTAAGCGATGATTTGGGAGCTGGCTCGCTAACGGCACTGCCCATCATTGAAACACAAGCAGGCGATGTCGCGGCGTATATACCTACAAATGTCATCTCAATCACCGATGGGCAAATCTTTTTGGAGACAAATCTATTTTACTCTGGGATTCGCCCTGCGATAAATGTGGGCTTGTCCGTATCGCGCGTGGGTGGCGCAGCGCAGGTTAAGGCGATGAAGCAAGTCGCTGGGACTTTGCGATTAGATTTAGCGCAGTATAGGGAGCTTCAAGCGTTCGCGCAATTTGCGTCAGATTTAGATGAAGGTAGCCGAAAGCAATTAGATAGGGGGCAAAGAATGGTTGAGGTGCTAAAACAGCCACCTTATTCGCCTTTGTCGGTTGAAAAGCAAATTATCATCATTTTTGCGGGTGCAAAGGGCTATTTGGATAATGTCCCCGCAAGTAAAATCACCAAATTTGAAGCGGATTTATATCCATTTATCGAAGCGAAATATCCAAAGATTTTTGAGACGCTAACTAGCAAAAAGGCGATTGATTCGGACTTAGAGGCACTTTTGAAACAAGCATTAGAAGAGTTCAATAATTCATTTACGGCGTAGGGTAGAGCGATGGGAAATAGTTTAAAAGAAATTCGAGGCAAGATTACGAGTGTAAAAAACATTCAAAAAACCACTCGTGCGATGAAGCTCGTGGCAAATTCAAAGCTCAAAAAAGCCGTAGAAGCCGCCAAGCGCAGTCGAATCTATGCTGAAAAGCTAAATGAAGTATTTGATGAAATTATCCAAAAGACGCTCCACAACGGCAATTTGTTTGAGAAAAATGACATTTTGTTTGTGGATAAGGATAGGGCGGTAAAAATGGTGGATATTGTATTTATCACATCCGACAAGGGCTTGTGTGGCGGGTTTAACGCTAATACGATAAAAGCCGTTGTTTCGCTTATGAATGAATACAAAAAGCAAGACATCAAAGTGCGACTGCGTGGCGTGGGGAAAACGGGCATTCGGTATTTTAACTTTAATGAAATCGAGCTATGCGATGAGGGCGATGGGCTTTCATCAAATCCTAGCGATTCAGCGGCAAGTGAGTTTATTATGAAAGCGGTAAATGACTATGTGGAGGGCATTACAGACAAAGTCATAATTATTCACAATGGCTTTAAAAATATGCTATCACAAGAAATTCAGCAAGTCGAGATTCTGCCCTTTAAAGTCGATTTGGACGAAGTCGCCGCGAAATCAAGTGGCAGAGTTGAAGGCGAAATGCTTATTGAGCCAAGCGATAGCGAAAAGCAGATTTTAGATGAGTTGGTGCGACAATATATAAATTATAATATGTTTTACGCGCTAATTGATTCACTTGCAGCCGAGCTAAGTGCGCGAATGCAGGCGATGGATACAGCGACTAAAAACGCTTCGGAGCTGGTTAGAGATTTGACGATTAAGCATAACAAAGCGCGTCAAGCGGCAATCACTACCGAGCTAGTAGAGATAAATGCCGGCGTTGAAGCGATGAAATAATGGCAAGCGATGAAATAATGGTAAGTGAAATAACAAAAAGGAGAACTTATGAAAGCTAAAAATTTAAATGGGACAATCTCACAGATTATGGGTCCTGTCGTGGATATTGACTTTGTTAGCGAGGGCGAAGAGGCGTATTTGCCAAAGATTTATGAGGCGATTGATGTTGTATATCAAATGGATGGCGAGGAGAAGCGACTTGTGCTTGAAGTCGCCGCGCATTTGGGCGATAATCGTGTGCGAACAATCGCTATGGATATGACAGAGGGACTTAGTCGCGGACAGCAAGTAACGGCGCGTGGCACGATGATTGAAGTGCCTGTGGGCGAAGAAGTTTTAGGGCGAATCTTAAATGTTGTAGGCGATGTAATCGATGAGGGCGCACCGCTCTCACGCAAAATCACAATGCCGATTCACCGCTCTGCGCCTAGCTTTGAAGAGCAAAGCACAAAAACAGAAATGTTTGAGACAGGCATAAAAGTTGTAGATTTACTTGCACCATATTCAAAAGGCGGAAAAGTCGGGCTTTTTGGCGGTGCTGGTGTGGGCAAAACGGTCATCATTATGGAACTAATCCACAATGTCGCTTATAAACACAGCGGATATTCGATTTTTGCAGGTGTCGGGGAGCGCACAAGAGAGGGCAATGACTTGTATAACGAGATGAAAGAAAGTAGCGTTTTGGATAAAGTCGCGCTTTGCTATGGGCAGATGAATGAGCCACCTGGAGCGCGAAACCGCATCGCATTTACAGGGCTTACTATGGCTGAATATTTCCGCGATGAAAAGGGATTAGATGTGCTAATGTTTATTGATAATATTTTTAGATTCGCGCAATCTGGGGCAGAAATGTCCGCGCTTTTAGGGCGAATCCCATCAGCTGTGGGTTATCAGCCTACACTTGCCACTGAAATGGGCAAATTGCAAGAGCGAATCACTTCTACCAAAAAAGGCTCAATTACTTCTGTCCAAGCGGTTTATGTCCCAGCGGACGACTTGACTGACCCTGCGCCGGCGAGTGTTTTTGCGCACCTTGATGCCACCACAGTGCTAGATAGAAAAATCGCTGAAAAAGGCATTTATCCCGCAGTTGACCCACTAGGCTCAACATCGCGAATATTAGACCCACATATCGTTGGCGAAAAGCACCACAAAGTCGCTATGGGCGTTCAGCAAGTGCTTCAAAAATACAAAGATTTGCAAGATATTATCGCATTGCTTGGTATGGATGAGCTATCCGAGGAAGACAAACGCACCGTTAGCCGTGCTAGGAAAATGGAGCGATTCTTATCGCAACCTTTCTTTGTCGCAGAGGTTTTCACAGGCAGTGCGGGTAAATATGTGAGTTTGGAGGATACAATCAACGGCTTTGAGGGCATATTGGAGGGCAAATACGATGATATCCCCGAAGCGGCGTTTTATATGGTTGGCAATATAGATGAGGTAGTGGAAAAAGCACAAAAGCTAAAAAGCTAAAAGGTAAAAAGCAATGGAGCATATTAAATTAAGCATCGTTACGCCCTATGGTGAGATTTTTAGCGATGAAGTAAAGTCCGTGTTTTTGCCCGGAAGCGAGGGCGAATTTGGCGTGTTGCCCGGGCATTGCGATTTTTTGTCGCTTTTGAAAGTGGGCGTAATTGATATTTTGAAAAAAGATGACAAAAGAGAGCTAGTCGCGATAAATTGGGGCTATGCAGAGGTGACAGATAGTAAAGTCGCCGTTTTGGCAAATGGTGCTGTGGCGATTGAGGGCAGTAGCGATAGTGAGATTAGCGATGCGATTGACAATGCTAAAAACTTGCTAAAATCCGCCGCCGCAGAAGAGGCATTAGTCTCTATTGCCATTACAAAGATTGAGAATAATTCACGCTAGATTCTGCGAAGGTGGCTATTTTTGAATAATTTTTTAAGCGATATTGGACCTGTGACTTGGGCGGTTTTGGCGTGGCTGTCACTTTATTTTGTCATAAATATTTGGATTTTTATTTGGCGTATTATTAAGCTAAACGATGTTATGCGAATCGAAAAGGACACGCTAGACTTGCTTCTATCCGCTCGTGCGCCACTGCCAAATGCTGTGTTTTTTAAGATTTTTGATGAGAATAATATTAGCGAAAATATTTTAAAAGTCTATAAGCTAAAAGCCGTATCTTACGCAACTATCGGGCTTTCAATGCTTAGCATTATCTCATCTACCGCGCCATTTATCGGGCTTTTTGGGACGGTGGTAGAGATTTTGGAGGCGTTTTATCATTTGGGAGGCGAGGGCAAAGTGAGTTTTGACATTATCGCACCCATTATTTCAAAGGCACTCATCGCTACGGCATTTGGCATTTTAACGGCAATCCCGGCGTATTCATTTTATATCATTTTGCGCCGAAAAGTCTATCAAATCGGCTCATTTTTGGATATGCAAATAAATGTAATGCTTTCAGCCCCACCCAAAAAAGATGACTTTAAAATCACTTTAAGCAAATCGACTAGCAAATCGATAGAGTAGGGCAGGGCGCATTTTGGATATTTACGATGATTTAGATGATAAGCCAGAGCTAAATATCACGCCACTTGTGGATATTATGCTTGTGCTTTTGGCGATTTTGATGGTTACAACGCCTACGATTGTTTATAAAGAGGATATAACTCTTGCGCGTGGCTCAAAAACGCAAAAAGTCATAAATGAGCCACAAATCGAAGTGCGAATCGACAAAAAACGCAATATTTACATAAAAGACGCCACTTATAATTTCAAAAATTTTGTGGATAATTTCAATCTTTTGGCTCAAAGCTATGACAAAGCCACAGAAGTGCGAATCCGCGCGGATAAAGATATAAATTACGGCGATGTGATTTTTGTGCTAAAAAGCATTAAAGAGGCTGGATTCTTAAAGGTGTCCTTAATTACAAATGGATAGATTTGGCAGTAATTATAAAGATGGCATTTTCGTGCTTAGCGGGGTTTTTTCACTATCGCTTTATGTGCTTTTGCTGCTTTTGATGGCGTTATTTTTTAAATTAAGTAGTGAGCGCATAAATATCTCTATAAACGCCAAAAGTGCGATTCAATCAATCAGCGTGAATCTAGTCGAAGTGCCACTAAAACAGCAAAACGCAGAATCTCAATCCCCCAAAATCACCGAACAAATCGCCCCAAAAAGTGAAAACAAACCAAAAGAGAGCGGTTCAAAAAGCGCGATTAGCGGACTTGGCGCGAGTGATTTATTTAGCAAAATTGACACCAAAAAACCATCGCAGAATCTAAATGAGATTCAAAGCGACAGAGATAAAATCGCCCTTAACAAAAAGGGCGAAAATCCCGCAAATGACGCATTAAATAAGATTTTGCAAAGCACGCAAAATATCGAAAAAACCTTGCAGAATCTAAACTCAAATATTATGATTACCGATTCAACCGCGTCCAAATTTTGCGAAAAGCACGGCGATTATTGCAAGAAATTAACGGAGATTTTATACAAAAGCTGGAATGCCAAAAGTGCCTTTGATGAGGTGCTTTCATCGATTGTGCAAATTTCTATTAGCAAAGACGGAAATTTTAGCTATACTATCAAAAAAAAATCAGGCAATGCGACATTTGATAGCGAGCTGGCGCACTCTTTGCAGAATCTAACGACACAAAAAGTCCCCGTGCTTGAAAATGTCCGCATTGACAAATTGGAAGTAAATTTCACAAATAAAGGAAGGATGGAATGAAAAAAATACTTGTAATTTTCGCGCTGATATTTGTGGCGAATCTATTTGCGATTGATGCAACTATCGAAGTGGTAAAGGACGCAAACAAACTGCCTACAATCGTGGTTGAAAATCTCAACGCAAACAAAAATGATGTGCTAATATCAAGCAAGATTCACAAAATGCTAGTGGCGGATTTAAAGGTAAGTGGGCATTTTAGCGTGATTGAACGAAATGAAGGCGCAAAAGATATAGACTATGAATCTTACGCAAAAGAAAATGTAAATTTGGTAGTAAAACTCGAAAGCCAAGCAAGTGGCGGTGAGCTAATCTCTACGATTCAAGTCTATGATGTAAATGTCCGCCAAATCGCGCTCTCAAAGCAATACAGCGTAAAAGAAGAAATGCGCTTTCCGTTTTTGGCGCACAAAATGGCGATTGATATAAATGGATACATTCAAGCACCCAGCATTGATTGGATGAACAGGTTCGTGGTTTTTTCAAAATACACGAAGTCCAAAGAGAGCTACATTGTGATTGCTGATTATACGCTAACTTATCAAAGTGCGATAATTCGCGAGGGGCTAAATGTTTTCCCAAAATGGGTGGATTTGGAGCAAACTACGATTTTATTTACCAAATATCTGCCAAAGCCAACCCTTGTGCGCTACAATATCTACACAGGCAAAATGGAGCGATTGCTATCTAGCGATGGGCTAATCATCGCAAGTGATGTCAGCAAAGATGGCAAAAAAGTGCTTATAACTATGGCACCAAAGGGACAGACAGATATTTATCTCTACGATATGACAACAAAGCAAAATACAAAGCTGACAAATTACAACGGCATTGATGTGGGCGCAAATTTCATAAATGGCGAAAAAAGCATAATGTTTATTAGCGACAGACTCGGCTATCCAAATATTTTTTCGCTTGACTTAAAATCGCGCCTTATTACACAGCTAGTCTATCACGGGCGCAACAATAGCAGTGCTAGCGCACACAACGAATATATCGTGTATTCAAGCAGAGAGAGCGCAAATGAGTTTGGACCAAATATCTTTAATCTATATTTGATTTCTACCAAAAGCGACTATATTAGGCGATTAACGGCAAGTGGCATAAATCAAATCCCGCGCTTTTCGCGTGATGGCGGAAGCATAATGTTTGTAAAAAGCACAGAAGATGAGAGTTCGCTAGGCATTATCCGCCTAAATTACAACAAAAGCTACCTTTTCCCTTTGGCAAACGAAAAGATTCAATCAATTGATTGGTAGATTCTGCGATTTTAGTCAAAATGGAGCAATTATGGGCTTTGCAAATAAATATTTGGATAGATTTCGTAAAATTGGGCGAAAATTCATTTTACCAAGCGATGAAATCAAAGGCATTTTAGAGGCGCATATAGATTTTAGCACAATAAAATCCGTGTGTGATTTTGGCGCAGGGACGCTCTTTTGGAGTGAATATTTTGCAGAAAAATTAGGTGGCAACAAAGCAGATTCTGCGATTAGGGGGGGGGCATAATAGAGTTTTTGCAATCGATGCGATTTATGAAACTTATGCCCCAAAATGCGCGTTTGATAATGTGATTTTGGAGAGAGATATTTCGCTAACATCGCAAAAATTTGATTTGATTTTTGCAAGTGATGTATTTCATCATTTAGATAGCGTGGATTTTGATAGGATTTTTAGCGCATTTCTCTCGCACGGAGCGAAGTTTATCATCATTAAAGACATCGATGCAAATCATAAATTTGGGGATTTTATGAACAAAACGCACGATTTGCTAATAAATGGCGAAAAGGTGCGCTCTGTTTTTCCGCAAAAACTGCAAATGCGATTAGAAGCGCACGGATTTAGTGTGGAATATTTTTATTTGCCAAAACTTTGGTATCCGCATTTTCTGCTTGTAGCACGAGCGTAAATGGCGTTTTTATTGTAAAATTTTTTGTAGTTTCTGCGATTTATTGATTTTTCTGTGCTAGATTCTGCGATTTGCAGAATCTAGCGTGTAAATTTTTGCTATGATTGTAAAATTGTTTTAAAAAAGGATTAAAATGCAGATTTTAAATACAAGCGATTCGGCGTTCCGTGCGGACTTTGAAGCGATTTTAAATCGTGGCAATATGGATTTGGAAAATGCGAGCAAGATTGTGAGTGAATTGCTAAATGACATTCGCAAAAATGGCATAGAAGCGATTTTAGCGCACATTGCGAAGTTTGATAAGTGGAGTCCCAAAAATTTGGAGGACATAAAATTTAATCCAAAAGATATGGAAAACGCCTACAATGGCTTGTCCGCCGACTTAAAAGACGCGCTAAATCTTGCATACCGCCGAATCTACGATTTTCACACAAAACAAAAACAAAATTCGTGGTTGGAGTATGAAAGCGATGGCACAATGTTAGGCGTAAAAATCACGCCAATCGCCCGTGCGGGGCTTTATATCCCCGGAGGCAAAGCCGCCTATCCTAGCTCACTTTTGATGAATGCAATCCCCGCGCTTGTAGCAGGTGTGGGCGAAATAGCCGTTTGTTCTCCCACGCCACAAAATGAAGCAAATCATTTGCTTTTAGCAGCGATGCACATCTGCGGGATAAAAGAGGCATACAAAGTCGGTGGCGCAAGTGCAATAGGGCTTATGGCTTATGGGTGCGCAAAAGGCGGCATTGCAAAGGCTGATACCATCACAGGACCGGGCAATATCTTTGTGGCGTGCGCCAAAAAGCTCGTATTTGGCGATGCAAATATCGATATGATTGCTGGACCTAGCGAAATAGGGATTATCGCAGATTCGGGCGCGAATCCTGCGTATTTGGCGATGGATTTGCTATCTCAAGCTGAGCACGATGAAATGGCAAGTGCGATTTTAATAACTGATGATAAAAATCTCGCAAACGCCGTTAGTGCGGAAGTAAAGCGCGTCCTATCCACGCTAAAACGGCGCGAAATCACACAAAAATCTATTGACAATCGCGCCGCAATCATCATCACTAAATCTACTACCGAATCTATCGCGCTGATGAATGAAATCGCGCCTGAACATTTGGAAATCGCCACGCAAAATCCGCACGATTTGTTGCCCTTTATCAAAAATGCAGGGGCGATTTTTTTGGGCGCATACACGCCTGAGGCGATTGGCGATTATATCGCTGGACCAAATCACACGCTCCCCACAGGCGGTAGTGCGCGGTTTTTCTCGCCTTTGAGCGTGGAGCATTTCATCAAAAAAAGCTCCATTATTAGCTTTTCGCCAAATGCGATGCGTGAGATTGGCGATAAATGCGCGATTTTAGCGCAAAGCGAAGGGTTAGAAGCGCACCAAAAATCCGTAGAGATTCGACTAAAAGATTTAGGCAAAGATTCGCGCAAATCGCGCTAGTTTAGGGGATAAAATGCAAAAAAACAACGATATTTTTGATGAAATTTTTGAGAGTTCGCCATTAGAGCATTTGATAAAGATTTTGCCACAGCTATCTCCAAGCGCGTTGCAAACTGCGTTAGAGGCGATTTTTGCCGAGTATGCGATAATGGAGCGCGTGATTGAAAATGAAAATTTGGGCGAAAAAGTGCGGGAGCTTAATCAAATGCGCGATTCTGCGATAGATTCGCGCAAACAAGATTTGGCATTGCGCCTAATGCACGAGGTTTTATCGCAAGGGGATTAAAGATTTACGGATACGCAGAATCTTGCGTGGTGAGTTAAAAAATTCGTAGATTCTGCGAAATATTTGAATTTTACAAAGCAGATTCTGCGAATTTCGCAGAATCTAACAAAGAATTCGCAGAATCTACGCATTCATCTCATCATAATGTTTGTGATAAATTTCTTGCATTTTATCGCGCAAGTCATCATACCATTGCGGATTGCTAAAATCAGGCGTATAAGCCTCCAAACATATCGCTCTTGCTTGTTTGGAGCGCACCTCTAATCTCGAAGCGTCAAATAAATTTCTTGTATTTATTAGCACTATGGGTTGGACTTTTAATTTGTATTTTTCAATTAGCATTTTTGCGCCATTTTTGAAGGGCAAAAAGTCGCGTCCGCCTTTGCTTCGTGTGCCTTCGGGAAAAATAGCTAGGATTCGTCCCTCATTTAGCTTGTTTTTCGCCTCTTTGATTAGATAAACGAGCGATTTTTTGTCCTCCCTATCGATTAAAATCATCTTTGGGGCTTTGAGCGCGTGCCCATAAAGCGGGACTTCGCCTAGCTCTTTTTTTGCCACCCAGCAAATATCCCACGGATAGTAAGCCTCCAAATAGGCTATATCCATAATGCCTTGATGATTTAGCACCAAAATTTGCGCACTTCTATCAAAGTCGCCGATTCGCTTCATCTTAAAGCCATTTATCCAAAAAAATACACGGCTAGTCTTGCGAAATGGGCGATTTATGGGGCGAAAAATATACAAGCTCAAAATTATAAAAGGCAAAATGACAAGTGTGCTAAATGCCGCCCAAATCCCGCGAATACGGCTCATTGCGCTTTTCATTTCACACTTGCCTTTTCAACCCACCCTGTTTTATTATCTTTCGTTAAAATTTTTATATAATCATTGTGCCGACTAATGATTTGCACTTCCGCATTTGCGGGGATTTTGGCGATTATTGTAGAATTTGTCGTAGGGAGGATTCGCAAATAACTATCATTTTTCATCAAACTTTTTTCATTGATATTTACACTAATCACCACAAAAAGCAACAGCAAAATGCCCGCCACAAGCAAAGAGACGCGAATCTTAAATGGGATTTTGCGAATCAAAAATGCCACAAACAGCACAAAACTCAAACCCAAAATAACGATATTTTTAAAGATTAGCACTTTGTTTATGGGCGCGATTTCTTGATTTATGCTAACGCTCGTGCTTGTGGCGATATTTTTAATATGCTCTTGCTTGTAACTTTGCGATTTTAAGTCAAAATATTCAAAATCAAGCGCAGCAATTTGATTTGATAGCACCACATAAAAAAGTCCGTTGCTACGCGTGATAATGCCCTCAAAACTCTCAAATCCCTGCTTTTTCAAATGTGGGATTTTGAAATCCTCCAAATTCGCCATCTGCGCGCTAAAATCAAGCAAAATAATGTTATTTTTTGCGTCATACTCGCGGACATTTGGCGTAACCTTCAAATTCTCCGCCACCACACCGCTAAAATTTGGATGATTTGGACGCAAATCTATCGCAGTGCCACGCATTTCTTTGCTGATGGAAACATCGCTAGATTCTGCGTTTTGCACGATTACTTCTAACTGCGGAAAGGCGAAATTTTTATCCAAAATCTTAAAATACACGATTTTTTCCAAACTGCCATCATCCATCGTCTCAAACGCAGAATCCGCATTTTGAATCGCAACTCCATTGCCCTCCAAAAATCCTATGGAGCGCACCTCGGCATTTTCTAACACAAGCACGGAGTATTTCACCGCGACAATCTCGCCTATGTAGCGCAACTCGCTTGGTTTCACAATCTCGCTTGTGATATAAACTAATCGCGATTTGATTTCATCGGCGTTCGCAAAACTCAAAATAAAAGCAAAAAATAGCAGAATCTGCGTGAATATTTTGGGGAGATTCTGCGGATTTGTTGATTTTGTTGATTTTATAAAAGTAGATTCTGCGCTCATTTGCCAAACTCACACGCTAAAAATATTAGATTCTGCGAATTTAGATTCATTAGATTCTGCGGTAGATTCTGCGAATTTAGATTCTACGCTAAAAATATCTTTTAGCATTTTTGCGCCATCATCGCTTCCCAAAACGCGCTCAATGGCGCGTTCGGGGTGTGGCATCATACCAAAGACATTTTTATTTTCATTGCAAATCCCTGCGATTCGCGCAGTAGAGCCATTTATGTCAGTAGTGTATTTTAGTAAAATTTGATTGTTTGCGCTTAATTGCTCTAATCCCGCGCTATCAATGTAATAATTCCCCTCTGCGTGGGCGATTGGGAGCTTTATTTTTTCGCGCATTGCGTAGCTTTTTAGCAAAGCGTTGTCATTAGCGCAAATCTCAAATTCGCCAAACACGCTTTTATACGCAATGTCCTTATTTCGCATAAGCACACCGGGCAACATTTTTGCTTCGCATAGGATTTGAAAACCATTGCAAATCCCAAAGACAAAGCCCCCATTGTCCGCAAAATTTTTCACCGCTTTCATTATGGGCGCAAACTTCGCAATCCCACCGCAACGCAGATAATCTCCATAGCTAAATCCCCCGGGCACTATGACTAGATTTGTCCCGCTTGGCAAAGCGGTTTCTTTATGCCAGACAATCGCACACTCGTTGTGTAAAAAGCGCGTGGCGTATTCTACATCAAACTCGCAGTTTGTGCCTAAAAATCGCAATATCGCTATCAATTCAAAATCTTTATATTGTAATTTTCAATCACAGGATTTGCAAGTAAATCTTTTGCCATAGATTCTGCGCGAATCTGCGCCAAATCAGCGTCTTGTAAGTCCAAATCCACAATCATCTTTTTTGTGATTTTTAAATCTTTGACGCAATCAAATCCAAGCGAATGCAACGCATTAAAAATTGTCTTTGCCTGCGGGTCTAAAATGCCTTCTTTTAGGCTAATCTCAATCTCTGCTTTCATAAAATGCCCTTAAAATTGCCACGAATCGCGTTATTTTACGCTTTGGATTCGCGCTAATACTTCCTTATACGCTTCGCTAACATTGCCACTGCTTTGGCGGAAAATATCCTTATCCATTTTTTTATTGCTAACCTTATCCCAAAGTCTGCAACCATCAGGGCTAATCTCATCAGCTAACAAAATCGCGCCGTTTTCATCTCGCCCAAATTCGACTTTGAAGTCAATTAAACGCAGATTCGCCTTTGCAAAAAACTCCACCAAAACGCTATTTATCTTTCGCGCCGTAGTTTTTAGGAAATCAGCCGTCTCATCGCTATCAATAATCCCCATAATCTTACAATGCTCATCATTTACAAGCGGGTCATTTAGCTCGTCATTTTTGTAATAAAACTCAACGATGGGGAAATCTAGCGTTTTGCCCTCCGCAATGCCAAGTCGTTTGGTAAGCGAACCTGTGGCGACATTGCGCACAACCACTTCAAGCGGGATAATTTGCACTTTTTTACACAACATACAATTTGACATAGAATTTTCATCAAGCGACTTTATGAAATGCGTCCGCACTCCATTTTGTTCCAAAAGATTAAATGCAATGGTGCTAATTTGGCAGTTTAGGCTACCTTTGCCTTTTTCATTGCCCTTTTTTTGTGCGTTAAACGCCGTCAAATCATCTTTAAACTCCGCAATTACCGCTAAATCATCGCTTGTCGCATATAGCTTTTTGCCCTTACCTTCATAAAGCAAATCTAACTTTTTCATAATTGCCCCCTAAAATTATTTGTTTGCTACGCTGATTTTGCCTGATATACCTACGACCGTTAGCACTTTTAGCGCGTCAATCGCACTTTTTAGCTGAATATCATTGTAAATATCCTCGCTTGTGATTGTTTTGCTTTTGTTGTCTTTGGGCGATTTTGCGCTTTGCTGCGAAGCCGTTTGCGCCCCGCTATCCAACTTTTCTAGCTCACTTTGGAGGTGTTTTTTTAAATCAGATTCTTTTATCGAAAAATCCTCGCCGTCCTTTGGCACAGCTCCCGGATACACGACAATATCTGGCGTAATGCCGACTGCTTGAATCGTCCGCCCACTAGGCAGATAATATCTCGCAGTAGTTAATCGAAGCGCGTCCCCATTGTCGCTATTATCTAGTGGCAACACGATTTGAACGCTTCCCTTGCCAAAGGTATTTTCGCCCACGATTATGGCGCGTTTGTGGTCTTGCAAACTCCCTGCGACAATCTCACTTGCACTCGCACTTCCGCCATTTACTAGCACCACAAGCGGGATTTTGGCAAATGGAGCTTTGCCGTCTGCGCTAAATTCTTCATTGTTGCTTTTAATCTTGCCTTTTTGTGAGACGATAACGCCCTCTTTTATGAAAAGATTGCCAAGTCCCACAGCTTGCTCCAAAAGTCCGCCCGGATTGTTGCGTAAATCTAAAATTATGCCCTTTGCCTTGCTATTTTTTACAAGCGATTCGACATTTTTGGTAACCTTTTCATCAAAGGTATTCACGCGCAAATAAAGATAATCCGTCCCATCAATCTTTTTTGCATAAGTAGAATTTATCTCAATAGTGTCGCGCTGTATGTCAAAAACAAGCGGTTTTGGCGCGCCTTTGCGGATAATGGTGAGTTTAACGCTCGTTTTTTTCTTGCCACGCATTAGATTCACGGCATCATCAATAGTCATATTTAGTGTGCTTTGGTCATTGATTTTTAAAATCACATCACCTGCTTTTAGTCCTGCTTTGTCGCCCGGTGTGCCTTCGATTGGCGAAATAATGGTAAGTGCTGAATCTTTCATAGAGATTTGAATGCCGATTCCATCGAAATGTCCGCTTGTTTGCACCTTTAAGTCCGTGTATTCTTTGGGCGTGAGATATGCAGAATGCGCGTCCAAATTGCTCAAAAGTCCGCTGATTGCTTTATTTACAATCTCATTCATCGAAATATCATCGACATAGTAATTTTCGATATTTGAAATCACCGTGCGAATCTTGCTATATCCATCAAGTCGCGATTGGTTAGAGTTGCCTTTGGCAAAGAGATTGCCTACCAAAATCGCACTTACAATAAAAGCAGTGCCAAAACCTGCGAGTAAAAATCTGTAATATTTCATTTTAGTCCCTAATGTGTGTGATTTAAGAGCCATTGCTCATTACAAAATTTAGATTCAAAGGCGGGATTTTACCACAAATAAAGTTTAAATTTAATTAAAATTTTGCTTTATTTTGCATAAATTTTCACTTTGTTAAAATGGCGTTAAAAAATTATTAAATATTGGACGATATATCGCCTACATTTATTTAAGGGGTTTGTAAGAAAATATGGCGGGCGTTACGGGCAGGCTATTTGCTTCATTTGATTTTATTTTCAAAATATTGCTGATTTTTGCGCTGGGGGGGGGCATTTTAGGCAATTCGCTCTTTGCCAAAGAGCCGACAAATTGGCTTTTTGGCTTTGGAATTGGTGCTGGACTTAGCACGATTGACCAAAAATACTCAGATTCTGCGTTTGTCAAAAATATAGGCAATGGTGCTTTCAATCAAAATCAAGTCATAACCGCGACAAGCGCAAAGGATTGGGGCGTTGCGTGGGAATTTTTAGTCGGCTACAAGCACTTTATAAATGATTGGGTAGGCTTTCGTTATTATGGAAATATAGGGATTCAGCACTATAAACCCGTATCATTTGCTTCTAACAAGCAAGAAATTGGCTTTGTGGATTATACGCTAAATGCGGACTTGCTAATCGACTTTTATGAGACGACGCATTGGGCTATTGGAATGCTGGGCGGTATGGGCTTTGGCGGGACTAGCTTTGATAAAAATGCCGTTAGCAAATATCTAGCGCAATATAATTCGGCTGGACAGCCCATTGGCTTGGCAGATGACGCAAAGCATTTTTTTAATGTGAATGCTTCTGTGGGGCTTCGCGCTGTGATTTTTCAAAAGATTCGGCGCACGGGAGCTAGGGTGTGCGGTGATTATGTCAAAGGTAAGCGCGTGTGCCGTGTGCCTATCTTTTACATAGGGCATAATATCGAGCTAAATGCGAAATTCCCATTGCTTGACTATAAAGCTACGGCAAATCCTGATATACAGCTAGTAAATGGCGTCACAACGCACCGCCCGGGATATACGATAAATAATCCGTATAGGGTAACGATTCGCTATATCGTGGATTTTTAAGGGTGCGTTTGTCTCGTGGCGGATTTCGCGGGAGTTTGAAAAATTCTCGCTCGATGGACTCCCAAGTCCTATCTTCGCTCGAATTTTTCGGCACAACCCACGAACTCCACTCACGATACTTCCGCGCTAGATTTATGTGAAGAATATAATATTTCGTCATTGCGAGATTCTGCGAAGCAGAATCGTGGCAATCCATACATTAGATTCTGTGATTTTTGCGTGTGATTCTGTGAAGTTTTTGTGTAAGATTCTGCGATTTTCGTGCGAATCGCAGAATCTCGCGCAGAATTTTTGTCATTTTGAGGGAGCGAAGCGAGCGAAAAATCTCAAAAATCGCAGAATCTCGGGTAGAATTTCACATTAGACTGCGAAATTGATTTGGATTGCCACGACTTGACTTTGTCAAGTCTCGCAATGACGAGAAAAATCGCAGAATCTGCGTTAAAAAATATACTAGATTCTGCGTTTTTCGTGCTAGATTCTGTGAAATGCGTATTAGATTCTGCGTTTTATGTTAGATTCTGCGAAATCGCAGAATCTACTCGCTTTTATCGCCCCTATCGCTCCACTAAAATTTTCATTTTATTCGCGCTTACCACCACATACAGCTCTTTTGTGCCATTAAATTTATATCCGCCCTTTGCTTTGTAATCCTCCAAAAAGCGCACACGATACAAATCTAGCCCCGATTCGTTTGGATATGGCGCGATATTTATGTCGCTAAAATCGATTGTTTTGCTCTCATTTTTGGCAAAAACGCTTTTCTTAAAGTCCCTAAACTGCGCGATTTTCATACCATCAAAGCGCGTGAAATTCTCATCATAAAAGCTCAAATATGCCTCCAAATCATTTTTTACCCACGCATCACGCCACACAAAAAGCCCTTGCAAAATCACCGCTAGGGCGTCTTTGGAGGTTTCTTTGACTTCGTTTGGATATGTGATAAGAATCGCCTTTTTATAATCAATCGCGCTCTCATAACCCAAAAGCGTTTTATTATCAATAGCAATGCAACCTTTGGTAAATTTGTCTCTATCGCCATTTAGGGGCAATCCGTGAATCCAAATCCCGCCACCCGTCTTTTTTTGCAATCTATCATAGAGATTTGGATATGAAGTCGCAAACGCCAAAGGTCCGTAATATTGGTCTAAATTCGTCAGTTTATGCGTCAAATCATACGCGCCAATCGGCGTTGCCAAATCGCCCTCTTTGAATTTATCGCTTTGTTTTGAGCCAAAAATCGCATTTGTTTTATTTAGCAAATTTATTTTGTCGCCTTTAATTTCATAAAGTGCAAGATTCTGCGATTTTTTAGAAGCGACAAAAATAAAATTCATATTTTCAAAATATCCAAAACTTGTGTTTTTTTTTGCAAGATAATTGCTCCAATAATTTTTGTCTAAAAAGTATTTTTCAAGTGTGGATTTTATGTTTGCAATCCCGCCTTTGCGGTATTCATCGACTAAATTGTAAATGTCATTTGCGCCTAAATTTACACAAAAAATAAGCCCTAAAAATGCAAGTTTTTTCATCGCAGTCCTTTACGAATCGGTGTTAATTTTTAAAAAAATGCGAAATTATACTATAAATTATAGACTTTTTAAGAAAAAAATAAACCAAATTATTATAAAATCCGCACTTTTATTTTATATTTTAAGGACAACCGAAATGCAAGCAATATTTAAGAATGGAGGCAAACAATACAAGGCGCAAGTAGGGGACATTCTGCTACTTGATAGATTAGACCTTGAGCCAAAATCAAGCATTGAAATCACGGAGGTTTTAGCGATAGTAGAGGGCGAGAAAATCGCCGTTGGGACGCCATTTGTGGCGGGTGCTAAAGTTAAAATCGAAGTTATCAATCACGGGCGCGGAAAAAAAGTCATCACTTTTAAAAAGCGCAGACGCAAGGACAGCAAGACGAAGCGAGGATTTAGACGCGACTTTACACGCGCTAGAATCGTGGATATTAGCAAGTAGAAATTTATAGAAAGGATTAAGGTATGGCACATAAGAAAGGACAAGGTAGCACCCAAAACAACCGCGATTCAGCGGGACGCAGACTTGGCGTAAAGAAATTTGGCTCGGAGTTTGTCCGCGCAGGAAATATCATCATAAGACAACGAGGCACGAAAATCCACGCAGGAAGCAATGTCGGGCTTGGCAAAGACCACACGATTTTTGCGCTAGTTGATGGCGTGGTTAGCTTTTCGCGCAAGGACAAAAATCGCAAAAAAGTCTCCGTCATCGCAAGCAATGCAAACTAATCATATTTTGCAAAGTGTCGCAAAAGTCCGCTAGATTCTGCGATTTTAGTGCGATTCGCAGAATCTTATGCGATTTAAGTGCGTGAATTGCGCTAGATTCTGCGATTTGTGGATTTGGATTATGCGAGTTAAATATAAGAATGCAAAATGTTTGTTGATAGCGTTGATATTTTTGTAAGTTCTGGCAATGGAGGCGCGGGGGCGGTTAGCTTTCGGCGCGAAAAATTCGTCATTCAAGGCGGACCTGATGGCGGAGATGGCGGAAAAGGTGGCGATATAATCTTTGAAGTGGATAACAACGCCGATACGCTTTCAAAATTTCGTGGCAAAAAGCACTACAAAGCCCAAAACGGCGCACAAGGAAGCTCACGCAACTGCAAAGGCAAAAACGGCGCAAACCTCATCATAAAAGTCCCGCTAGGAACGCAGATTTTTGACTTTGAGGGCGGCAAACTAATCGCAGATTTGGATAGAATAGATTCGCAACTCACGCTTTTAGTCGGCGGAAAGGGCGGACTTGGCAACGCAAGATTTAAAAACGCCACGAATCAAACGCCCACCTACGCGCAAAGCGGGATAAAAGGACAGAGACTTCATATCAAATTAGAGCTAAAACTAATCGCCGATGTAGGATTAGTGGGCTTCCCAAATGTCGGCAAATCCACGCTAATTTCAACGCTATCAAACGCAAAGCCCGAGATTGCGGACTATGAATTTACCACGATAATCCCAAATTTGGGCGTTGTGGCGGTGAGTGAATTGGATTCGTTTGTAATGGCGGACATTCCGGGCATAATAGAGGGCGCAAGTATCGGTCGGGGGCTTGGATTGCAATTTTTAAAGCATATCGAGCGGACGCGATTTTTGCTATTTGTGCTGGACTCCACGCGCCAAAATAGCGTATTGGCGCAGTTTGAGAGTTTGCGAAGTGAGCTATCGAAGTTTTCAAGCGAACTTTTTGGCAAAAATTTTGGCATTGCCATTTCAAAAAGCGACATTGCAGAGCAAATCAATGCGAATTTTTTGCGCGATATAGCGGATTTGGAGGCTCATTTGAATGCTTTGCAAAACCCACAAAAATTTATTTTGCAAATTTCAAGCATTCAAAAAAGGGGACTAAAAGAGCTAACTTTCGCACTATTTGAGGCAATAAAGGCGTGATTTTGGCGAATCTATATAAATGATAGCGGACTTTTGTGTCCGTAAGCAAACGAAGTGCAGTTTCTTTCAGTAAATACAAATTGTGCCTACAAACACGTGAATCTAAATTGACGACTCTATAAACCCACCACCTAGCACAATATCATCTTTATAGATGACTAGCCCCTGTCCGTTTGCCACGCCATACACGGGCTCTAATAGCGTTGCGCTAATCTCATCGCCACTAAATGCTAGATTCGCGCGAACCGCGCTACTACGATAGCGAATCTTTATATGATATTCGCCGTCTTTTAAACTCTCCAAATCACACGGCGTAAGCGACTTTGCGACAATTTCGCGTTTTAGCAAGTCTGCCTTGTCGCCTACGATGATTTCATTGCGCCCCGCGTCAATTTTCACCACATATTGCGCCTTTAAGGACAGCGGAATGTCTAGCCCCTTGCGTTTGCCGATGGTGTATTGCATATAGCCCTTGTGTGTGCCGATTTGTTCGCCTTGCAAGTTGCGAATCGCGCCTTTTTGCTCGATATTTAGCTCATTTTTTAGCGTGTCAATGTAGTCTTTTTCCACAAAGCAAATCTCTTGCGAATCTTTGTAGTCCGCTAACTCCCCAAACCACGACATTTTGGCAAATGCTTCTTTTTTGACATTTTCTTTGAGTTTGTCGCCAAGCGGAAAAATGAGCCTATCTTTGGCAAATTGTGAGATTCCAAAGAGAAAATAGCTTTGGTCTTTACTTTTATCCACCGCCTCTTGAATGTAATTTTTGCCCTGTATGCGCTTGATTCGCGCATAATGTCCGCTTGCAATAAACTCACAGCCCAACTCCAAAGCCTTTTCTAATCCAAGCCCAAATTTTATATTTGGATTGCACATCGCGCACGGATTTGGCGTCTGCGCGTTTTTATACGAAGCTATAAAATAATCATAAACTTTTGCCTTAAATGCCGTTCGCAAGTCGATAACGCGAAAATCGATATTGAGATTCGCCGCGACTTTTTGGCATTTTTGGATAAAAAAATCGTGTTTTTTGTCGTTGTTGTGTAGCTTCAAATAAATGCCATAAACTTCGTAATTTTGGCGCAATAAATACGCGCTGTATGAGCTATCAATACCGCCACTCATAAGCAAGGCAACTTTTTTCATTATAAATCCTTGTGATATTATTTGAACCGCGTATTGTAGCAAAATGATTTAAGATTATTGTATAATTTCGCTCGAGGTTGCACTAGAGAGTTGCGACCTCCCTAGTGTAGCCTCAAATCCAAAAAAGGAGGTGAGGCTATGAAAAGCAAGATTTCCAGAAAAATCTTGATGGCAATTATACTGATATTTTTTGTATTAGTCAATGTTTGTTATTAAGATAAGCCAAGCCACTAGATTCAAGCGACTGGTGGCGGGTCTTGCTTGAACTCTCTAGCTTGACTAATTTGTAAAGCATTGCTTCTTTGGTGGTGCAATTTGTTCTGGGGTATGCAATTTCGCAGATTTGATAATTTTTGGGAGGCTCACAGACCCCAAGTCTAGCTTCGCTCCCAAAAATTATCAAAAACTACGAAAGCCACACCGCCATTACTTCGATTGAGATTCTGCGAATCGCAGAATCTAGTAAAAAATTTACAAATCTACACTTTTAACAAATTCACAGAATCTAAACCCACTAAATCTCGCAATTATTTTTTACACTACAATCTGCTCTGCTATTTCTATCTTATTTCCGCACATAAAGTGAATCTTTGGGTGCAAAGCGGAAATTTCTTTATACAAATTGCGACTTAATTCTACGCCGATTTTGCGTTGCGATTGCGCCGAATCTCCCGCGCTTTTTAGCGCGTCAATCCACGATTGTGGCATAAAACAGCCCGGTAATTTGTGATATAAAAATTCCGCCGTTTTTAGGCTAGTTATTGGATAAAATCCAAAGATTAACTTCGCATTTGTGCCTAAATCAGCGTTGATTTGCCCCATCATCGCAAGTAAATCTTTGGCGTTTTGGACATCAAAAATGGGTTGCGTGATTAGCGCAAGTGCGCCAAGCGCGATTTTTTTGCGCATTTTTTTGGCGATATTTTCCATATCATTTGCGTAAGCATTTGCCACAGAGAGCGGATAAATCATTTTGCCTTTGTCCTTAATCGCCCCGCCATTCAAATCCACGCCGTTATTTAGTGCGCGGATAATTTCAAGTAGCATAAAGCTATTGCCCTCAAAAACCGCCTTTGCTTGTGGATTATCGCCTAATTTTATCGGGTCGCCACGAAGCGCAAGAAAGATTCGCACTTCAAATTCATTTAATCCCAAAATCTCGCCTTGAATCGCAATGGAATTTTTATCTCTCGCGCTTATCGTGCAAATGGCGGGTTTGTTTAAAAAATTTTGGACTTTTATGCTTGCTAAAATCGCGCTATGTTTTAGCCGTGAGAGTGGCGAATCCGTGCATACAAAGGCGTCAAACTCCCCAAAAATCGCGCTTTGTTTTATGCTTTGCAAAATTGATTCAACACTAAATGCCTTTTGCGGGACGATTTCATAGCTTAAAAACGCAGAATCTCCAAGCATTTTTTCCATCACTAAATCCACTTTTTCCTTCAAATCAAATCCTTTTTGGCGTCTTATATTTCTATCATCAACCGCCATAAATTTACGATAAATTACAAACACAAATCGTATTTGATAAATTTTAATTCGCAATTCTATAATAAAAATTATATAATATCAAGTTAATTTCACTTTTCAAAGGACGCAAATGCAACAAATGCTACTTATGTTTAACTATCTCAAACGCTATCACAGCGACATTTTGGATGTGCTTTGCATTGCGCTTGGGTTTATAAATCTCAAAATCCACGCGCCAGATGACATTCGCATTTTGCTAAATCGCGCCAAAAAGCGCAAAGAAATCGGATTTGATATAAATATCGCCTTGCAGAATCTGCTTGGAAATCTCTATGTCGCGCCAAATAATAATGTAAATTTCATTAAGATTCTGCGAATGGTAGATGAGATAAATCCCACAAATAGCGATATTGAGAGTTTTATCAATACCATCTCACAAAAGCAAACGATAAATAAACTCTACGCATTTTCCACGCCATTAGAAATCAATCATCTAATCGCAGATATTTTGGATTTGAGCGAAAATGATGAGATTTATAATCCCTGCTATGGGATTGGTTCGCTGTTTCTCGCACTAACCCACAAAGCACGGCATTTTAGCATTTATGGCGAGGAATTAGATATGCAATTAGACCGCGTGGCGCGACTGATTTTAAAGGCGATAAAAATTGATGCGAGTAATTTATTTGTCAATAATATTTTAAAAAAGCAGATTTTCCCGCCAAATCGCAAGTTTAGCAAGATTATCTGCCACCCGCCGCGCGATATTTATATAGGCATTTTGGATTTGAAGCACAACGAGCGATTCGCGCAGTGGGGACTTATCACAAAAAGCGTGCCTGAACTTAGTTTTATAATAAATGGCATTTCGTATTTGAAGGACAAGGGCGTTTTTATTTTGCGAAATCAAATACTCAAAAAAACTTCGGTGGAGGAAAAGTTCAAGGAAATCCTTTGCCAAAAGTGCCTAATTGAGGCGATTATCGAACTGCCAAATAATATTTTCCCACACGATAGCGCGGAATTTTCGCTGATGGTGATTTCAAAAAACAATGATGGCATTTTGCATATTGATGCGTCAAACTTCCACAAAAAAGAGGGGAAATACAATCACCTAACAAACACGCAGCAAATTTTAGAGATTCTGCGAAATAGGCAAAATTCGCCGTATTCGAA
The DNA here is from genome assembly GCF_053654695.1 of Helicobacter sp. 23-1044. Classification (NCBI taxonomy): domain Bacteria; kingdom Pseudomonadati; phylum Campylobacterota; class Epsilonproteobacteria; order Campylobacterales; family Helicobacteraceae; genus Helicobacter; species Helicobacter sp. 23-1044. Next base: position 62,476 of record NZ_JBSIUQ010000003.1, on the reverse strand, counting down.
ATTCACGCCGTATTCGCAAATTGACATTGATGATTTGCGCGTGCAAAACTATCTTTTGCAACAAAAGAAAACGCCAAAGCACAGCATAAAAAGCATTGGGGTAAAGATTTTTCGTGGGGTGCGCATTTACAGCACAAAAGAGTCAAACGCGCAAAGTTACACGAACATCGGCATTGTGAATTTTAATGAATATGGATTCATCGACTGCGAGGCGATTGAGGCGCATATCGGCGATAAAGATAAGATTGAGAAAAATAAATTACGCGCATTTGATGTGCTTTTGTCCTTGCGCGGGGTGCATCCAAAGATTACGATTGTAAATAAAAGCAAAAATCCAATGGTGGCAAACGCCGGCATTATCGTGCTTCGCGCAAAAAGTGAGGATGAGGCGTATGGATTATTTTGCTTTTTATTTAGCAAGGGGGCGCAGAATCTCTTGCGCGATTTGTGCGTAAAAAGCGAGCGAAAAAGTATCAATATAAATGAACTTTATGATATCGAAATCCCGCAGGACTTTGTGCGTGGCGCAAAAGAGAAGTTTATGGAAATAAACAACATTGGAAGCGAGATTATAAAACTGCATAAAAAAATTGAGAATTTGCGCTAGATTCTGCGATTTTTGCATAAAAACGCAGAATCTATGAGTTTTTTGTGCGCGCCTTGCAGAATCTATGATTTTTTATTACATTTCGCAGAATCTGCCATAACCGCCACGAAACCTACAAGCGCAATAATGCTAAAAATCGCCACAGGGCTCATATAGCGCGAATGTGTAACGATTGCCATACCAGCGATGATTACGGCACTTGCAAAGGCAGTCAGTGCAGTTGCAAAGGTAAAGATTAGCAATGATTTATCGCACTCACATTTGCGCCACCGCACAATCAAAAATCCACTTATGACAAACAGCACAAACCCCAAAGCCACAAAAATAGCGTGATTTAGCACGGGCAGATTTTCATAAAGAAACGCATAGATTTTCTCTCTCACGGGGCTAAAAGTAATACTCCATTCATTTTTTGGATAGTTTTTAAGCGACTCTGTGCGCCATTTATCTGGCTGTTGTTGAATGGTTTGTGGCGATTTTATAACAGAGCGAACAAAGCCATTTATATCATCATCGCGTGGATTTTGCCACCACATTGCTTTGAAAAATCGCCCTTCGTGCATTGTATAATTTATCGGGTGCTTTAAAATGGCTTTTATCCACGAAAATGTCAGTCCATTTAGCGTGCCATAGCCAAACATTTTCCCACCAAATCCACTATATAAATCCCCATTTAGCGGATTGCTACGATAGGCTTTTTTGACATCATCAAAATTTGCACCCTTTTCATACCACGAATCTTTAAAGCAAGATTTATCATCGCTAGGCACACAAGCCCCAGCGATTTGCAATAAAAGCAAATGATTTTGCGGATTTGACCCTTTGGAAAAAGCTTTTGGAAAACCACTTACAATCGCCAAACACAAAATCGCGCTTAAAATGATGAGTTTTGCGCTGAATTTGCAAAATATCGCAGAATCTAAACCACGATTTTTGAGCCATAAATATATAATGATAAAAAATGCAGGGAATGCACTAAAAATGGCATTATGTCGCCATAAAAGCCCTAAAAATAAAAGCACAAATATCAAAATCCAAAGCAAAATGCGAATCTTTTTGCCTACAAAATCCCCTGCCAAAATCAAAAATAAAATAATGCTATACGCACAAAAGATAAAATTTGCCATCAAAATATAATTCATCGAAATGAAATTACCCAAATAAATATTGCCGATAAATGCGATGAGTAGCGGAGTAAGGCTAAAAATGCTTTTATATCGCAAATAAAATCCAGCAATCAAAAACCAAATCCCCAAATAAAGCATTAGATTATTTAGCAAAAAGAAATAAAATGTGTGTTTGCCAAAAATTAGCGATAGAAACCCGATAAATATGGAGTTCATAATAGGTCCATAATTGCTTGTATCAAAATTTAGCACACGAAAAGTATCAGAATCCATTATAAATCCCGGAAATCCTAGCCAAAATGTAAAGGCACAAATCCCAGCACAAAGCGCAAAGGCAAATCCTAAAAAGGCATAGTCTTTGCGTGTTAGTGCGATTTTTTGCATAGATTCAAGGCGTTTTGGTGGCAAAGAGCGCAATAAATCCACACACACACGCCACAGCGCAAAAAATACCATTACAAAAACTAAAATATTGACAAAATACCTTACCAAACTCCATATTAAAGGATAAAAATCCACTTTGTATTCTACAATGCCAAGCGATTCAAGTCCCAAAGCCCCCAAATCCTGCGTGGAGTTAAAAAATACATTGCGTTTGCTGTGCGTTAGCCCCTTAAACGCGCTTGTATCCACCGCACTATCCCATTTATAGCCCTGTGCTACGACATTTGAGATAGAACTAGAACGAAGCAAAGCCGCAAGGCTTTGAAATTGTATCCGCGCTGTGTAGCTAAACTCGCCCTTAATTTCGTTGCGCTCTAGCGCAGTTTTTTGCTCGTGCAAGGACATTTTCGCGCTGTAAATCTTGCCACTTGTGGCGATATTTAGCGCACACGCGCCTATTATTCCCACCGCAAAAATCGCACTTAAAACGATTAAAAAGACTTTTAGCCACTTTGGAGGTGCAAAAAGTGCTTTTAGATTCGCCATTTTTGTCCTAAAATTACTCATTTTTTCGTCCTTTTTATTTAAGATTTTTATATACGAATCGCTTTCTTGCAAAAAAGCTATAAAACGCCACCAAAAACGAAGCGATGATTTTACCAAGCATTGCATTTGTGCCAAAAAATTCTACGCAAAGCCACAAAATCACGCTATTTAGCGCGATTCCAAAGATATTAATTGCATAAATCACGCTTATTTCGCGCCCCAAACTCAAATGCGAACGCCCAAAAATCGCCCTTTTATACACAAAAAGCCCAAGCGCAGAGATTGCCACAAACATTATGACACTTGAAATTAGGTAGTGAATCTGTGCGATAAAAGTCAGCGCGTAAAATCCCACCCACTCGCAAAGCGTAAGGATTCCGCCCAAAATCAAATACAGCGCGAATTGCTTTTGCGTGGATTTCATTTATCGCCCTCCCGCGCGGAGCGATTCGCCATAGATTTCTTATTTGTCAAATAAAAAAATCGCCTATTTTCCCTAATCCCACGCACAACCAAATGCGCCAAAAGTCCCGCGATTCCAAGCACCACGCCCACTACGCCAAATCCCACGCAGATAAACGCCGTAGGGAAGCGTGGCACTTTTGAAGTCTGCATAAACTCCACCACCAAAGGCACTCCAAGCGCAAATGCGACTATAAAACACGCAAATGACGCGATTCCAAAGACAAATAATGGGCGTTCGGTAAAAAGCAGTTGCATTATCATCGATAAAATCTTAAATCCGTCCCTAAATGTGCGGAGTTTTGAGAAGCTACCCTCAACTCGTGAGCGATAAGGTGCTGTGATTTCGCCGATACGCAAACCGCTTTGAAGTGCAAAGACGCTGAGCTCCGTCTCTATCTCAAAGCCTTTGCTTGTGGCGGGGAATGTTTTGACAAAGGCACGCGAAAAAATGCGGTAGCCACTTAATAAGTCTTTTAGGCTAACGCCAAAAAGTATTTGCGCGATTTTGGTAAAAAGTGCGTTGCCAAAGCTATGCCCTTTGCGATAGAGATTCGCGCTATCTGCGCTTCGGGCGATATTTAGCATATCTAAATTTTGTTCTTTAAAGATTTGCAAGGCGCGTGGCAAAATGCTCGTATCGCACTCTAAATCCGCATCAATCATTATATAAATATCAGCTTCTATGAGTGCAAACGCATCGGCGATAACCGCGCCTTTGCCTTGCGTGGAAGTGGAGCGAAGGTAAAGTTTGGCGCGATTGTCTTGTGGTGATAAATCGGAGAGATTTGCCACTCGCTTCGTTAATCCGTAGGATTTGCGAGCTAAGCGAAGCAACCATTGACTATCAGTCTTATTTCCTTGCTCGTGGCTGCACAACCCCGATTTCTCACTCACAATACTTCCGCGCAAGTCATAATTGTCATTACGAGATTTGCTTGCAAACCCTGCATCGCGTAGCGATTCGTGGCAATTCGCAGAATCTCTATTTCGTGCAAAGGCTGAATCGAATTGTTCCCCCTCCCTTGCGGAGGGGGCTAGGGGGTGGGTAGAATTTAATTTAGATTCTGCGATTTTTATTTGATTCGCAGATTCGGCGTTATTGCATTTAGGCGATTCCCCCCCCCCCATCTGTTTTTGTTTGCGCGATTTTTGCCCTAACCAAATCCGCGCTTTTGTCCGTAGAATTATTATCGAAGACATAAATTTTAGCATTTGGCAAAGTCGCAAATATTTCATCGATAACGGCAATAATGCTCTTCTCTTCGTTGTAGCAGGGGACAATCACAGCGATATTTTTCATCTTTCTCTCCAAAAATTGCGATTATAGCAAAGATTCTGCGAATTTGCTAGTGGGATAAAAACGCCCTTTTGCAAAGCGCAACGTGTTTTAATGCTTTGCAATAAATTTCACCGCTTCTTTATAGCTGTCTATCCCTGCAATCCCCCTGTATGAGATATCAAAGCCTGTGCCGTGCTCGACAGAGACGCGCAAAATAGGGATTCCTAGCGTTACATTGATACTTTTTTCCGCGTATAGGGCTTTTAGGACGCTTAACCCTTGGTCGTGATACATTGCGACAAAGACTTTGAATTTCGCACGATTTTGGGCGCGAAACGCCGAATCAGGCGCAACTATGCCTTTATAAATCTCCGCGCCTATCGTCTTATTTGCCGAATCAAGCGCATTTTGGATAATCTCATCTTCGCTCCCCAAAACTCCGCCGTCCCCAGCGTGCGGATTTAGCCCCAAAACAAGCGCGGATTTAAAGCTAAAATGCGCGTGAAATAAAAGCAAAAAATCCCGCACCGCGTCAAATTCGATATGCGAAGCCACCGCATTTAGCGGGATATGGTCTGTAAAAAGCGCGATAAACATTTCATCGCACCCTAGCATCATAATGCCATTTTGGTGCGAATTGTGCGAATCTTGCGAATCTCTATGCAAATCTTGTGAGTTTTGGTGCAAATCTTGCGAATTTTTAGCCAAATCACTCCGTAAATCCGCACTTTTTGCCCCAAAATGAGCGCGTAAAAACTCCGTATGCCCGACAAAGTCAATCCCCGCGCGTTTCCACGCAAATTTGTTAATCGGTAGCGTTAAAATGGCGTCCATCTTGCCACTCTCTACCGCGCTCACGCCTTGCGTAAAGCTCACAAAACTATATTCGCCACTCTCTTTGGTGGCGGTGGCAGGGCAAATCAGCGTGTTTTTGGCAATCGATTTGCGCAAATTTTTAGAGCAAAAAGGGGCGATTTCGCGCACTTCAAAATCGCGTGGTATCTCGAATTTTAGCAACTTTGACGCGCATTCAATCACGCTCAAATCCACAAAATACACAGGCTTTATGATTTTGCTAATCTCGCTATGCGCTTTTAGCGCGATTTCCGCGCCCACGCCGTTTATATCGCCTATGCTTATGGCAACTTTTTTCAAATTTTCCCCTTTAAATGTCGTAAATTGCGACAGATTATCGCTTTCAGATTCGCATAATCGCCAAAATCACGCACGATTCGCGCAAATTTTATGCGCGAATCAAATCTAACATTTCTTTAATAGCTCGCTCCAACCCCACAAATACCGCCCTTGCGACAATCGAATGCCCGATATTTAGCTCTGTGATTTCATCTATCGCTACAATCTCACGCACATTTTGATAGTTTAGCCCGTGCCCTGCGAAAACTTCAAGCCCTAATTGCTTTGCCTTTTTTGCCGAATCGCGCAATTCTTTTAATGAATCGCTTAAATTTTGCGCTAGATTCTGCGAATCCACTTCGATTCGATTTGGAGTGCGATTTAGATTTGTGTTTTTTGCCAAATATAGATTTGCAAATTTGCCCGTGTGAAGCTCGATAGCGTCCGCCCCAAGCGACTTTGCGAACTCTGTGTCAGCGATTTTTGAATCGATAAAAAGCGAAACTTTTATGCCGACATTTTTTAGCGAATCAATCGTAGGGCGTAGATTTTCGCCAAGCTTTAACCCGCCCTCTGTGGTGATTTCCGCGCGATTTTCAGGCACAAGCGTAACGCTATGTGGCTTTTGCGCTATCAAAAAGTCAATAATCGCGCTATTTGTGCTTGATTCGACATTCACGGGCAAAGGCGCAGATTCGATAATGCGCCGCACATCAAAGTCGTTTATATGCCGTCTATCCTCGCGCAGATGGATTGTGATTTGGTGTGCCCCCGCATTTTTCACCGCAAAAATCGCCTCTAATGGGTCTGGCTCATTTATTTTCCGCGCCTCCCGCAAAGTCGCAATGTGGTCGATATTTACGCCTAATCTTACCATAGCTCTACCCCGCTTCCTTGCGTTATTTCGCCGATTATGTAGCCGTCTGTTTCGCGCAATACAAAGTCCGCATTGTCCTTGTCTGCGACTAAAATCATTCCCACGCCCATATTAAATGTGCGATACATTTCGCGTGAATCTACGCGCTGTGCGATGATTTTAAAGATTTCGTGCGTTTGAATCGCGCTTTTTTCAACCTTTGCGCCGATATTTTTGCCAAAAACGCGGGGCAGATTTTCCACGATTCCGCCCCCTGTGATATGCGCCAAAGCCTTTATTTTGCCCTTTATTGCGAGAAAATCGCTCACATAGATTTTTGTGGGTTTTAGCAAAATATCCACAAGTTTTTCGCCTCCCACTTCATCATCAAACTTCATCTTTAAAGCGTTGAAAAGCACCTCACGCACGAGCGAATAGCCATTTGAGTGAATGCCACTTGAAGGCAATGCGATTAAAATATCGCCTTTTTGCAATGGGAGGGGCGATTCTATGTCGCTTCTATCGGCGATTCCTACTGCAAATCCCGCCAAATCAAAGTCGCCTTTTTTATACATACTAGGCATTTCCGCGCTCTCTCCGCCGATAAGTGCGCATTTTGCTTCCTTGCAACCCTCCGCGATGCCCCCTATCACGCAAAGCGCGGCGTTTTTATCCAAATGCCCTGTGGCGTAGTAGTCCAAAAAAAACAGCGGTGTGGCGAAGTTGCAAATCAAATCATTCACACACATTGCCACTAAATCAATGCCGATTGTATCCAATCGCCCCGCGTCTATGGCGATTTTTAGCTTTGTGCCTACGCCATCTGTCGCGCCTAAAATCACGGGATTTTTGATATTTTTTAGCAAATCGCTATCTAGCGCGTAAGCTCCCGCAAATGAGCCGATTCCGCCCACCACGCGCTTATCAAAGGTGCTTTTTGCGAGTGCCTTTATCCCGCCTACAAGCGCGTTGCCCTCATCGATATTTACGCCAGAGTCCTTGTAGCTGATATTTTTTGCCATATTTTTACCTTTTTTTAAAATTTTCGTATGAGATTGAGCGCAGAATCTACTTAGATTCTGCACCAAAGGTTACAAAATCCCCCCCCCCAACTTCATTTTTTATGCCGTCTTTTGGGAGAGTGATTTCAATCCTAAATCCATCCTCCGTATTCATCGCCATAATCTCGCCATAAAGCAAATCTTCGACAAAAATCTTACACGCACTAAGTCCAAGTCCTGCCCTGCCGGCGCGAGTTGTGTAAAACATATCAAAACTTCGTTTGAGATATTCTTCCTCGATGCCACCGCCATTATCCTCGATACTCAAAAGCACGCTGTAATCGTTCAAATCCTCTAATTGCACATTTATCTGCCCGTAAAAATTGCTTCCCTTAACGATACTTATATGTTCTAACGCATTGCTAAATATCGTGACAAGCACCGCTTTTAGCGCGTTTTTATCGCAGTAAATGCTGTGAGTTGCTGTTTTTTGCGTGAAATTTATGTGGTTATTGTTGATTAGCGATTGCGGGAAAATTGTCTTTTTCGTGGTGGCGATGAGTTCAGCGATATTTACCATCGTTTTAATGTCTGTTTGACTATAAAAATGTATGCTTTGATTTATGGAATCAATGATTGCGTTATGCAAATCGGCGATTTTGATGAGTTCGCCTCGCAGTTCGTTGTGATGGTTTGCAAACTCATCGATATTGCTTTTAATTAGGCGCAGAATCTCGTTTATTTTATTTAGCGTCAAATAAAGCATTTGGATTTTTTGCATTCGCTCATTTTCCTTAATCTTTATAATGCGCTCTCTATCGCGCTTTCTTATGTGCTCTTTGCGGATTGAAATATTGCGAATGCTGAGATTTAGCAGAGTTTTATTATTTAGCGTAAAAATATTTGCGTAAATCTCCACAGGCAGTGCTTCATCGCCCATTAGCGTTTCAAATAAAATGGGTTCTTTGCCAATCCCATCAAAGATAATATCAACCCGCTTTTTCTCGCTATTATTAAACAAATCCAAAAACGCAGAATCTGCCCCTTTTGGCGAGATTAGATTATAAAAACTAGGACTTGCGACATAAAGTGCGCCAATTTCGTCATTTTTAATCTCATATAGCGCAAGTGCGTCATTGATATTATCAAATGCCGTTAGGATATTTTCGCTTGTGCCGACATTTTTCATCATCTCACTGCTTAAAAATGCCAAAATATCATCGATTGCTAGTTCAACTATCAAATGCCCTACAACTTCGCCTTTGGTGCTGATATTTCCCTTAAATGTGTAAAAAGTCTGAATTTGATTGTCGATTTTTGCTTTGATGATTTTTGAGTTTTCAAAATTAAACTCTTTGATAATGTCGCCTAATTTTGAGTTCATCCGCCCATAATTACCAACCAAATCCACGCCATTTATATCCGTGATACGCACGGAAAATGGAATTAGCGATAGCAGTTTTTCAAACACATCTGCGCGGATTTTAAATCCTGATAGATTTAGGATTTTGTGCTTATTTTCACGCTTATAAATATAAAATGCCACAACGCTAAAAATAAACAAAAGCAGCGCACTAAAAATATCCACGCTAAATAAATACACGCTAAAAACTACATTCAGCGCGAAAAATAACGGAGCGGATTTATCTAATGTCAATCGTTTCATATTCGCCTATCTTTTCAAAAAAATTCTGCGTATTTTAGCGGAAAAATTATAATTTTGACTTTAAAATTGCTAGATTCTGCGAAAAAATTTTGGCAGATTCTGCGAAAAATTAAGCAGATTCTGCGTTTGAATGTGCTAAAATCTTTGCATTTCTAAAAGGGGTAGGAATATGGATATAAAAAATTTTAAGCAAATCGAAAATGCCACGCAGTTTGGCGTGAAAGATGTCCGCAAAATCGGCATTGTGCTAATCTTTATGTTTTTTGCGTCATTGTTTGCGGTGCTTTTTAGCGAGGCGAGTAATCACATTTTGCTAATTGTTAGCGTGGTTATCGGTATGTATATGGCGATGAATATCGGGGCAAACGATGTCGCAAATAATGTCGGACCCGCCGTTGGTTCAAAGACTATGACAATGCTAACTGCCATAATCATCGCTGTGATTTTTGAGGCGAGTGGCGCAATTATCGCGGGGGGCGATGTTACAGATACGATTCGAGGCGGGATTGTCGCACAGAGCGCATTTAGTGATAAAAATATTTTCATCGCTGTAATGCTCTCCGCCTTAATCGCTTCTGCGCTGTGGCTAAATATCGCTACTTTCGTTGGTGCGCCCGTCTCCACCACGCATTCAATCGTAGGCGGGATTATCGGCTCATCAATCGCTGCGGGGGGATTTGGCGTGGTGCATTGGGGCGTTATGCTAGGCATTGCGGCGAGTTGGGTGATTTCACCTGTGATTGGTGGCGTGGTGGCGGCGTTATTTTTGATTGCCATCAAGCGCACCATAACTTACAAGCAAGATAAAATCACCGCCGCAAAAAAAGTCGTGCCGATTTTGATTTTCATCATCTCGTTTGCCTTTATTTTGTATCTAATGCAAAAGGGATTATCGCGCGTGATTCAGTTGCATATATTCGCGCAGTTAGGCATTTCGCTAGGTTTATCAATCATCATTTTTGCGATTACAAAACCGCTAATTATAAAAAAAGCAGATTCACTAGGCAGCACAAAGGCGACTATCACAAAGGACGCAATCGGCGACTTTTTCACGATACCGCTAATCTTTGCTGCGGCGTTGCTTAGCTTCGCACACGGAGCGAGCGATGTATCAAACGCCATAGGACCGCTTGCTGCGATAAATGAAGCAATTAGCAGTGCGGTAGATTCTGCGATTAGCGCGAAATCCGCCACGCCACTTTGGATAATGATTTTAGGCGGACTTGGGATTTCAATAGGACTAGCACTTTATGGACCGCGTCTCATTCGCACGGTGGGGAGCGAAATCACGGAGCTAGACAAAATCCGCGCATTTTGCATTGCGCTCTCCGCTTCAATCACGGTGCTTGTGGCAAGCGCGCTAGGACTGCCTGTAAGCTCCACACACATCGCTATTGGCGCGATTTTTGGCATAGGATTTTTGCGCGAATATCTAAAAGGCAATTACAAAAAGATGGAGAATGAGATAATCCAAGCGCACAGGGGCAAAGACGCGCTTGTGGTGCAGAGATTTTTAGATGAGTTTAAGGGGGCGAGTATCGAGCGAAAAACGCAGATTTTAAAGGATTTGAAAACAAAAAATTCGCCCTTTAATAAAAAGGACAAAAAGGCGTTGAAAAAAAGCGTAAAAGATGAGCTAGTAAAGCGCAGTGCGATTAAAAAAATCATCGCTTCGTGGCTCATCACCGTGCCTGTGAGCGCGATTGTAAGCGCAGTGGCGTATTTTATCATCGTGCAGTTTGCGGATAAGTTTTAGATATTGCGTTTTATATATCGCAGAATCTTGGGGGGGGGGTAGATTCTGCGAATTTTTGACTTTTTTCACACTAGATTCTGCGAAATTTTGACTTTTTCGCACTAGATTTTGCGAAATCGCAGAATCTAGCGGGATTTTTTGCACGAGAGATTCTGCGAATCAAATCAAAAAACGCAGAATCTACTCCAAAAACGCAGAATCTGCCGTATTTTTACAAAATCTATCGCACCTGAATTCGCGCAAGTCGCTTTAAAATTTGCCCCTTAATTCACGCAATTTTTATTTTTTGCCCTTAATTTTCGCCAACCACTCTTTTAGTGTTTTTTCAAAGCCTATGTCGCTAAATTCTACGAATCGCGCATTCACGCCCTTTGGCAAATACTCTTGCTCTACAAATCTGCCAAATGCGCCACTTGTAGAATTGTGCCTATCGTGCGGATAGCGGTAATTTTTGCTAAATGGTTTGATGTGCTCTGGGATTTTAGGCGAGGGGTTTGCCTTTACAAACTCTAATGCGCTATCAATCGCCTTATACGCGGTGTTTGACTTTGGCGAAGCGGATAGATAAAGCACACATTGCGCCAAAATTATGCGCGATTCAGGCATACCGATTTTTGCAACGCTCTGCATTGTGCTATTTGCAAGATTTAGCGCGTTTGGATTCGCATTGCCTATGTCCTCACTTGCGAGTATCACAAGCCTCCGCGCAATAAACTCCACGCTCTCACCTGCATTTATAAGCCTTGCAAGATAGTAAATGCTGGCGTTTTCATCGCTCCCGCGAATGCTCTTTATCATCGCGCTAATTAGCTCATAATGCGTAGTTGATTCGCCCACGCCCTCGCTATTTGGCTTAATCGCCCGAAGTGATTTGAGGCTAGGCGATTTTTCACCCTGCATTGCGATATGCAAAAGATTTAGCATAGCCCTAGCATCGCCATTGCACGAATCTAGCAAATACTCCCGCGCATCATTTTCTATCGTCAAATCGTGCGCTTTTAGCCGTGAATCAAGGATTTCATTTAGCTCATCGTGGCTCAAAGCGTGAAATTCAAAGATTAAAGAACGCGAACGGATAGCCGAAGTCAGCGCGAAATAGGGATTTTGCGTAGAAGCCCCGATAAAAATCGCACTAAAATTCTCCATAAAAGGTAGCAAAACTTCCTGCTGTGCTTTGTTTAGCCGATGAATCTCATCGATAAAAATTAGCGGTTTATTTAAGCAATCTTTGCCATTTGCCACGCATTTTCGCAAGTCATCGATTTTTAGCGAAGTGGCGTTGAACTCGAAAAATTCGCCACCGATTTCATTGCTAATGATTCGCGCAAGGCTAGTTTTGCCACAGCCCGGCGGTCCAAAGAAAAAAAGGTGGATTAAATCTTTTGAATCTATCATCTTGCGAATCGGTGCATTTTCGCCAAGTAGGTGCTTTTGCCCGATAAATTCGCTTAAATTTTTTGGCTTTTGAAGTGCAAACATTTTGGATTGTCCTTTTAGAATTTAAAAATGTGATTGTAGCAAAAATGCGCTTTGTGGATTCTGCGAATTTGTGTTTCATTCGCAGAATCTAGCAATTTTTAAGTTTTATTTATATAAAATCCGCAAATTTTCTAAAAAAGGGGCATTTATGCGTAAAAATATTTTTAAAATGTATCGGGGGGGGGGGATTTTACTCTCTAAACTCTCTAACTAATTTTTTATCTATTTTCTTATTTATCCAAAACTCACACATTCAAAAAATCCACTTTCAAATCATTGTTAGATTCTGCGCTAGATTCTGCGAAATACACAAGAGATTCTGCGAATTTTCTTGTTTTACCACCGCCAGATTCTGCGAATGCAAATGCTTCAAAAACTTCATAGTCCGCGATGACTTTAAACTAACATTTTAACATTTAAGGGACAAAAAATGGCGGAGTTAAAGTTAGGCGATGAAATTGTGGCAAATATCGATGATTTGCGAAAGTATTATGGATTTATGGAGATTTTGGAGTGTTTTAAAAGTGGCGAATTAGCGCAGTGGATGGCGCAAAATGGATATATCAATGAAGCAAATGCGCTTAATTCTCTGCCAAAAGATTTGAGCGTGGGGCAACTTCACTTAAAACTATATGAGATTTTAAATGGCGCAGATTCTGCGTTGCCACTTTTAAGGGACTATTTTGAGGCGTTTGATAGATGGATGCAAAAGCAAGATGAGCTGAACGCATCGCTAGATAGGGCAATAGAGGCGCGTGATGATGAAAACTTGGAGTTTGAAATAGAAAAAGCGGTGGCAGAGGCGGATAATCTTTGCAAAAAGTGCTATGAGATAGCAGAGCCATTAGCGCAAAATACGGGCAGTGCAAAAGAGCAGTGGGGCAGAGCGAAGTTAAATTTTCAACTATCATCATTGGTAGAAACAATAAAGATGATAAATCTATCAAAGCAAATCGCATTTAATGAAAGATGTCTCGCTAGAAATTTAGAAGGCATTTCCACCCCCACAGCAGACAAAAATGCTTAATAAAAATGCGTAAATTAGGCAAAAAATAGTCCGTGATGACTCTAAACTAGATTTTAAAACTTAAAAGGAGAAAAAAATGGCAAAGACATTTTTAGAAATGGTAGAGACGGATTTGAGTGCAAGAGAAGTGCGGATTCTAAGGGAATGTAGCACAAAAAAGCCAAGTGAGCTTAGCGATAGCGAAATGCAAGAATTTAGCGAAGTTGCGGAAAAAGCAAAGGGCGCATTACTTGCAAATTTGGCTACGCTACATATTAGTAAGCTAGTAGCGATGCTTCGCTCAAATGGCGTTAGCATTAACGAATTGCTATTTGGCAAAGGCATTGTAGGCGGAGCTATTACGGCAACGATTGGATTTTGGGGTGCTTTGCATAATGCCCAAAATAAACAAGGCAATGCAGACGAGAATGCTTCTTTGGGCTATTTTGGCAGAATCATAAAAGGCGAATTTACAGGCAAGGAATTTGATGATTTTTTCGCTCTTGCAAAAGCGCGAAAAAAGTATATCAAAGGCGAGACTGATGATTTTAGCGAGGCAGATGAGCAAAGATTAGGCGAGTTAGCCCAAAAGGCGCGTGGCATAATCATCGCTCAAATCGAGCCTTTGGAAGCGACAAAGTTTTTTGCTTATCCGCAAATGACATTGGAGGGCAAAGAGCCGACAATAGTTTGAAATCGCGTTTAGATTCGCAAAATCTAACAAATAGTCCGCGATGACTCTAAACTAAATTTATTTTTAAAGGACAGATGATGACAGCACAGTAAATTAACGCAAACGCGGAATCTACGGATTTCACAGACTTTTTGCGTGAGGATTATGAGAATATGGCAGATGAAATTGAAGTAGAATTTCAAACGCTTTCAAAAGAACAAGCATTGCGAATCCAAGTGGATAATGAGTTGGATTCGGCACTCAAAGAGTTGGAATCGCTAAAAGAGCAACTCCCAAAAGAGCAGATGAACTCACTTTTTGACCAAGCGTCTAAAAATGCGATTGACGCGGTAATAGGGCATTTTGGACTTGCTGCGGTGGTGCTAAATAGCAAAGAGGGCGGGAATGTCAATACCACGCACAATGTGAGACAAGGAATCTATGCAAGTGAGACAGAAAAGCAAAGGTATGAAAATCGTGGCGAGTATGATTCGACGCATTATCACGCTGATAAAAACTACATAGCGATAAACAAAGCGCAAGGCGAGCTAAAAGAGCAAGGGCAACTTACAGACTATATGACAGGCGAAACACTTGCGCCAAATGCAAAGACGGATTTAGACCACAAAGTTTCGGCAAAAACGATTCACGATGACCCTGCGCGGGTTTTGGCAGAAGTTGATGGCGCGGAGTTGGCAAATACTAGGGACAATCTAGCGATGACAGATTCATCACTAAATCGCTCCAAAAAGGCAATGACTGCTGATGAATTTATCGCACACAAAGAGCGAAGTTTGGCAGAGCTAGAGAAAATCTCAAAAACAAGAGAATTAACAGATAAAGAAAAAGCGCGTAAGGCAAAGTTTGAGGCTATTGATGATGATAAATTGCGCGAGGATTATCAAAAAAGCCAAGAAAATATCGACAATAAGGTGGATAAAGCCTACTACACAAGCGCAAAGCCTTACAAAGAAGCAGTCATCACAGGCGCAAAAGACGCTGGGAAAATGGCGATTCACTCCGCTATCGGCGTGATTTTAAAAGAGTTTATCGAGGGAATGAGCATCGAGCTAAAAAAACTTTTCAAAGAATTTGGCAATGAGAGTTTGGAGGACATTTTCAAGCGATTTGCAGAGCGATTAAAGAAAATCTGGGCAAACTTGCGCGAAAAATGGAAAGACATTATCGCAGGTTCGTTTGAAGCGGGAATCGTAGCGTTTTTTAGCAATCTAGTGGTATTTGCGATAAATATCGTATTTACCACCATTAAAAAAGTCGTGCAGATTATCCGCGCGGGATTTAACTCTCTATATCAAGCTGTAAAAAAACTATTTGACAAAAATACGCCCAAAGATGAGCGAATGTTTGAAGCGTCAAAAATCTTTGTGGCGGGACTTATAAGTGCAGTAACTATGCTTTCAGCTGAAGCGATTAGGAATTTTCTTAAAACCATCCCCGGTCTAAATATCATTTTAGAAATCCCAATACCGCTCACAGATGAAAATATCGGCACGGCATTAAGCATTTGCATAAGCGCGGCTTTGGGCGCGGTGCTATCCACAATCGCTATTTATTATATGGATAAATGGGCAAGTGGCGACAAAGTGGCTGGATTAAAACTGCAAATTATGACAAAGTCAGGTGAAGTAGCAAATCTAAAGATTATGCAAACTTGGTTTCATTTTAAAGATGGCTTTGATTATATTGCGGGAGAAGCGGGTAAATTCGGACACTCCATTGCGCATACCAAACTTGCAATAGCGCAAAGTGGTGCAAATGTTGATAAAGAGTTAGATTCGTGGGACGAATCATTGAAAGAATTAGAAAATCTGACAAAAGGAGCATAAGATGAGTAATGTTGTAGCACAGAATATAAAAAATTATGGTATAGAGGCGTTTAATGATATAGATTCGGATTCGCTACCACAAAGTGTAGCAGAAATAAAAGAGGTAGCAAAACAAGCTGCAAATGCAATATGCAAACATTTTGAGAGATTAACCGAAATGCAAGAGGCAATGCGAAATTTAAGCTATGAAGCTAAAAATGCAAAGTCGGATTTAAGAAATACGCTATCACTTGGCTTATTTGGCAAAAGCAAAAAAGATAAAAAAATTGATATTTTGACGGATAAAGGCGCATTGCAAGATGAGCATAATATCGAGTTATTAAAATTGCAACAAGTAAGCATTCAGCTTAGCTTACTATCTGCTAAATTAAGCTCCGCAATGATAAGTGAAATGCAAATATGTATCAAAAATGGCTTTGAGGATACAAATGGGCGCATTAAGAAATTAAGCCAAAATAGTCAGCAACAAGTTAAATTGCTAATGCAAAATATCGAGCAATCAAAAAAGCAGAATGAAAAATTTGGCTGGATTATAAAAGCAATTATAGCGTTTGTGGCTATCGCTTTGGGGGTATTTTTGGCAGTCAAATTTGCTATATAGCTTCTATTGTGGATTGCTATTTTGCTGTCGTTAGTTAGTTTGGGTGTAAGTTTGGCAAGTAAATTTTAAAAAAAATGCAAGATTTGCATTAAATTGCGAGATTCTGCGAATTTGTGTTTGAATCGCAGAATCTGCGACTGATTTGTAATTGCGAGATTTACCAAAGGCAAATCGTGGCAATCTATTTTTATTTTTTTCTGTGAATTGCTTCGATTTTGACAAGTCAAATTTTCATAATGACGGAGTTTTTTGAAATTTTACCCACCCCCTTAATCCCCCTCCGCAAGGGAGGGGGAGAATTTGAGATTCTGCGTTTCGCAGAATCTAATAGATTGCCACGAAAATCCTACGGATTTTCTCGCAATGACAGGGATTGTTTTAGATTCTTCGCTCATTTCACTCGCTCAGAATGACAATAAATCGCAGAATCTAATGAATTTTAGGGTAGATTCTGCGTTTTTCGTTAGATTTTGCGATTCACCTCGCAATAACGAAAAACACACTAGATTCTGCGAATCGCAGAATCTTAGATTGCCACGAAAATGCTACGCATTTTCTCGCAATGACGGGATTTTTTTTAAGATTTTTCGCTTCGCTCAAAATGACAAATAAGGCGAAAAATAATTCAAATGATTACCCAAGACACAAATTGCGCCCCTTCACTTCTCAAATATTATCACTTCATACGAATTTCGCTTCACGCTCACATTGCTAGAATTATCCGTGCGCTGTTGTTGCAAGTTTTCGATTGTGATGTCCAACTCATCTAGCTTATCTTTTAGGCGCAGGATTATATCCACACCCGCGAGATTCACGCCCAAATCGCGCGTGAGACGCAAAATCACCTTAATTTTGTCAATGTCTTTTTGCGAGTAAAGGCGCATTTTGCCATCCGTGCGACTTGGCTCAATTAGCCCCTCTTTTTCGTATTGGCGCAAAGTCTGCGGGTGAATCGACAAAATCTTTGCCACCACGCTTATCAAAAATACAGGTTCTTCGTAGCTATACATTTTCGCCCCCTTTTTTGTGAAATTTTCGCCACAATCTTTAATCTGGCAGTTTTTCGCGCATCGCTTCAAGCAGTGATGAATCAATGCTCTCAATCGGCGGATTTTCAATATTTGCGATGAGATACAAATCGCCGATTGTCCCACTCTTGCGATTTTTTAACCCTTGTTCTTTCACGCGAAATTTTTGGTTATTTTTCGTATTTTGCGGGATTGTAAGGCTTAATTCTTTATATGGCGTTTGCACTTTGATTTTGCCCCCAAAAAGCGCGGTTTTTAGCGGAATCTTTATGCTTTTCATTAGCGTGTCATCTTTGATTTCATACTCGCTACTTGGCGCAATATTCACACGCAAAAACAAATCCCCCGCGCTATTTCGCGTCCTTTTGCCCTTGCCTTTTACACGCAGTTTTTCGCCATTTTTAATCCCCGCAGGGATTTTTATATCAAAATCATCATAGCGATACACTCCGCCACGCAGGGCAGATTCAAAGGGGATAGTAATGTCTTTTTGAATGTCAAGCGATTGGCTAAAAGATTCGCCAAAGTCAAAACCGCCACTTGAAAAGCCACCGCTAAATCCACCCGAGCTAAATCCGCCAAATCCGCTGTTTGCGCTGAATCCGCTGTTTGCGCCAAATCCGCCGCCAAAAATTTGACTTAAAATATCATCTAAATTTATGTTTTGATTGCTCCGTGCAAAGTCGCTAAAATTCTGTCCGCCAAACATCGAATCGCCAAATCTATCGTATTGTGCGCGTTTTTTCTCATCGCTCAAAATCTCATAAGCCGCGTTAATCTCTTTGAATTTTTCCTCCGCGTCCTTTGCTTTGTTGATGTCGGGGTGATATTGGCGTGCTAATTTGCGATAGGCTTTTTTAATCTCATCTTGCGAAGCGTTTTGTGCTACGCCTAGCGTTGTGTATAAACTTTTTTCCAAAATAAAACTCCATATTTTTATAAAATGTGAGTGAGATTATAGCATAAAAGTTTAGTTTGGTAGTATAAAGTTTTTAGATTCTGCGAAACGCAGAATCTTGCAATGACAAAATGAGTGGTTTGCTTCGCTCTATTGCGAATTTTATGCGAGATTCTACGCTATAATTTTGTTTTTTATTTCATTTCAAAGGATATTTATGAAAGTAAAATCACTTACCATTTGGGACTTTTGCTTTGCGTTTTTTGTGGCGGTGTATGCGTTTTGCATAATTTATAAAAGTGCGCCACCGCTAATGAGTGGCGATGATATTAACTATTACGCGGATTTGGTGGAGGGTAGGGCAGTGTGGCACGGCGTGGATTTTGATTATAAGAGATTTTTCCCACTTGCTGGGTGGAACCTAAATCTTGTGGCATCAATTTCGACAAGTCCCTATGCCTTTATGATTGGCAATGCGCTTGTGTTTGCCATCACTGCGCTTTGCTATTATGCGCTGTTGCGGAGCTTTGGAGTGGCGAAAAGTTTGATTGCAATTAGCTTTGCTACGCTAACTTTAAGTGCAGGATATACAAAAATCATCACGCAACTTGCATTTACAGAAATGACGCAAATAATGTTTCTAATGATATTTTTGCTATGTGGGAGGTTATTTTATGAAAATTGCGCGAAAGTAGCAGAATCTGTTATGGATTTAACCCACCCCCTAGCCCCCTCCGCAAGGGAGGGGGAATTTGCAGATTCTGCGAAAAACACAATAGATTCTGCGAAAAACACAATAGATTCTGCGTTTAGGGCGAAAGTCGCAGAATCTAAAACTTTTAATATATATATATATATATATATATGCGTTACTTGCGCTCATCTTTGCAAACGCGCTTATTTATCTCAAAGAAGTTTCATTTATTTTAATTAGCGGATTTGGATTTTTCCATCTACTTTTTTGCATTCTAAACTCCCGCACTCATCGCACAAAATGGCATTCAAAGCAAAGTGTAATTTTTGATTTCGCGCTGATTTTTAGTGGCGTCATTTTTTTGGTGGCGTATTTTTACTTTACAGATTCTGCGAAAAATAGTTACACGGAGTTGGAAAATGTCTTTTCTACCACGAGGACTTTTATCGTGGCGATTTTGGCTGCGCCATTTATTAGCATTTGCGCGCCTCTTTTGCTAGTTTGTAGAATCTACTTTTGGCGCAAGGAAGGGTGCGTTTTTAAACCTTTTAGTGATAGTTTGCTAGTTATTGCGATTTTATATTTTATGGCGTTTTTGGTGCTTGGGATGGGGAGTTTTCACTACTTTATGCCTGCGAGTTTTGTGATTTGTATATACGGGCTAATTTTTTTACGCGATTATGGAAGCAGAATCTATAAAAGCATAATTTTTTGGGCGGTGAATGCGCTTGTGGCGGGGATTTTGCTGACAAATACCATTCCGCAAGGATTGCATTATTTTAGTTTAAATAAAGTTCAAATGCGAAATTTATCGCAGGCAATGGAGTTTTTGGCGGATTATATTAGCGAAAATAAAGGCACAACGCTTTATTTTGATGGATTTTGTCGCGGGAGGGATAGGTGCTATTATTTTTGGCAGTATGGGGTGGTTTTCGATATTTTGCCACGCATTTATGGAGCGAGTGATTTTGATATCAAGTCAAACGAGCCAAATGGCAAAAATTTCACGCCAAATCCAAATGCAAAATTTAGCTTTTTCCGCGATGATATTGTGAGTGTGCCGCAAAGCGGGGATTTGCTGATTGTGAGCTTTATGAGTGATAAGGCGATTTCGCGTGAATATTTGGTAAGTTTGGAGCGTGAAAATGAGTTGATTTTCAAAAGTGGGAATTTTGGTTACATTCCGTCATATAATTTGATGAGTTTGGGCGCGTGGATGCTCGGCAAAATGGGCGTGAAACACGCATTAAGCAATGTGGGAAATCCATTTAAGACGCCAAGTCAAATTTATATTTTTAAAGTGCGATAGATTCTGCGAAATATTTGGGATTTTGCGAGATTCTGCGAAATGTGTGAGAAACGCAGAATCTATTTTAAATTGTCATATTGAGCGAAGCGAAATATCTCAAAACATAGATTCTTCGCTTCGCACTTCGTGCTACGCTCAGAATGACAAAATGGATTGCCACGATTCTGCGTCAAACGCAGAATCTCGCAATGACGAATATTACAACAATCGAAGTAATTGCGGTGTGGCTTTGCACGGCGTGGCTTCCGTTGCGAGGAAATAAGACTTTGTGTGTCTATTGACGAAGCAATGGGAGCAACGCCGTGTGAATTGCATACCCAAGAACAAATTGCCAAATTGCCTCCAAGAACAAATTGCCCCAAAAATCGCCCTCTACAACCCCAGCACATATTTTTCGATTCGCTTTATGCCTTCTATGATTTGCTCTTCGCCACACGCAAAGGAAAATCGCACGAATCCCTCCATACCAAACGCCACGCCCGGCACTAATGCCACGCCTTGTTTTTCTAGCAAATCCTTGCAAAATTCCATCGAATCGCGCTTTATTGCCTTAATGTTTATAAAAAGGTAAAATGCGCCCTGTGGCAGTCGCACTTCAAGCGATTTGATGTCGTTTATCATTTTGTGTGCCAAATTTCGCCGTCCCTCAAATGCTTGGATAAAGTTTTCTGCGTCCATTTCGCATTCGCCTTTTAGCGCGGGGATTGAGGCTCTTTGTGCGATTGAGTTGATATTTGCGGTGCTTTGGGATTGCAGGTTATTCATTAAGCGAATCAATTCTTTGTCTTTGGAGGCGGCATATCCCACGCGCCACCCTGTCATTGCAAAACTTTTGCTTAGTCCATTTATGGTGATTGTGCGTTGCAGTAAATCATCATTTATCGCGCCGATTGAAGTGTATTTGAGATTGTCATAGACTAATTTTTCATAGATTTCATCGCTGATTATCACAATATCCGTGCCTTTGATAACGCTATGAATCGCCTCCAATTCGTCCTTGCTATAAATCATACCTGTGGGATTTGATGGCGAAGTTAGCACCAAAATCTTTGTCTTTTTTGTGATGGCGGATTCAAGTTGTTTGGGCGTGATTTTAAAGTCATTTTCTTCGCTTGTCTCAATGATGACATTTTTGCCCCCAAAATATGTCGTTAGCTCGGGGTAAGTAACCCAATATGGCGCAGGGATTATCACTTCATCGCCCTTATCCACAAGCGCGGCGTAGGCGTTGAAAAGCGCACCTTTTGCGCCATTGCCTACGATGATTTCGCTTGGCTCATAATGCAGGGCGTTTTCGCGCTCCAATTTCTCACAAATCGCGCTTTTTAGTTCGTTGATACCTGAAACCTGAGTATATTTGGTAAATCCGCTATTTATGGAGCGAATCGCCTCATCTTTTATGCCCTTTGGCGTGTCAAAGTCTGGCTCTCCCGCTGAAAAGCTCAAAATGTCCTTGCCCTGCGCTTTCAAATCCCGTGCTAGTGAGCTTATCGCAATGGTTAGCGATTCGTTTAGTCGTTTCACTCTGTTTGAATATTTCATTTTTTGTCCTTTCGTTTTTAAAATTTGCCTTGATTTAGATTCGTGCCAAAAATCTAAATTCTTGCCAAAATATCCGCCACTTCTTTTGCGTGGTAGCTTATGATGATGTCCGCTCCCGCGCGCCTAAATCCGTGCATAATTTCAAGCAGCATTTCATCATATTCGATTAGCCCCGCCTTTGCGGCATTTTTTAGCATTGCATATTCGCCACTGACATTATACACGGCAAGTGGCAAAAGTGTGCGCTCTCTAATATCTCGCACAATGTCTAAATATGCCATTGCGGGTTTTACCATTAAAATATCCGCGCCTTGCGCTTCATCAATTAGCGATTCTGCGATAGCTTCGCGCCTATTTGCGGGATTTTGCTGATAGGTTTTTCTATCCCCAAAAGTGGGCGTAGAGTTTGCCACATCGCGAAATGGTCCATAAAATTTACTCGCAAATTTCGTAGAATAGCTCATAATGATTTTATCGCTAAAACCTTGCGAATCTAGCGCGGTGCGAATCGCGCTTACTTGATTGTCCATCATCGCACTTGGAGCGATAATATCCGCGCCACTTTGGGCTAAAATCACCGCTTGTTTTGCTAAAATTTCTAGCGTTTTGTCATTATGGACGATTCCATTGCTATCTAAAATCCCGCAATGTCCGTGCTTCGTGTATTCACAAAAGCACAAATCCGCGCTTATGATTATTTCATCGCCAAATCGCGCCTTTATTTCGCGCGTAGTTTTTGCCACAATCGCGTTTTCGTGGAGCGCACTAGAACCCACACTATCCTTAATATCGGGGATTCCAAAAAGCATAATGTGAGAAATGCCACGATTTAGGGACTCTTCGCACTCTACCAAAATATTATCAACGCTTAATTGATAGATATTTTCAAGCGAAGCAATCGCGTTTTTCACACTTTTGCCCTCTGATTCGATTGCAAAAAGCGGGTAGATGAAGTCTTTGATATTTAGGCGATTTTCTTGTAAGAGGGCGCGAATTTTGGCGTTTTGTCGCAGTCGTCTTAATCTCATTCCTTGCCTTTGAAAAAAATTATGAAATTATACAATTTTTTATGTAAAAATAATGGTAATTTTGCTCGTATTTATGCAAAAATTCATAGCCTTGCGCAAAAGTCGTATTTTTGATGATATACATTCCTAGCCCCAAGCCCCGCGCAGAATTATTCGTCCCATCATCGTAAAATGGCTTAAAATATTCATTTATGTCATTTTTAAAAGGCGCACCCGCATTTTGAATCACCAAATCATTATTTTCCACAAAGATTCGCACCTTTTTATCGGTAGAGTATTTGAAGGCATTATCTACAAGATTTTTGAGGCTCAAACTCATCAGCTCAAAGTCGCCCAAAATCACAGCATTTCGATTTTCTAAAATGACTTTTCTAGGGCGTTCGTATTCGATAATCAGCATTTTATTGACTTCTTGCATCAAATCCGTGATGGCAAATTCGCTCTTATTTACTTTGTAATTATTCGTATTGATTTTTTCAATCGCGGCAAAACTATCGATAATCTCGCTTAATCGTTTGAAAATGCCCTCCAATCGCCTTTTATTTTTCTCATCCGCAGAATCTAACCCATCAACCACCAAAAATCCCTTTGTGATGGGCGTTTTTAACTCGTGCATTATGGAGCGCAGAAATAGCGTCCTTGCCTTTGTCATCTCGCTAATTGTGCTTACTGCGTTGCTAAATTCCTTACTTAATATCCCAATCTCATCATCTTTATTTGAGATAATCTTAATCTCCATCGCACCTTGCGAGAATTTCCGCACTTCCTTTTGCAGTGCAAAAAGTGGCAGAAGCGAATCTAACACGATAAAATAAAAAAACACAAGCGTAATAAACGCAATAAGCGCGATTATATAGTAATTTGCGTAGTTTGGATTATCTTTGTAGTCGCTATAAAGTTGCGTTTTGCCATCAAGCGTATCATAAAGTGCGATATAAAAATGCCCGCCAATTTCCTTTAAAGTCGCGGCAATCGTGCTATTTATCCCACGCACAAGGAAATATTTGCTATGCCCCTGCCGTAAAATATCGCTATTATATTCCTCAAAAAAATTCGCCCCTTTTAGAAAATCATCTATCGTTTTTAAATCCGCTCCGTTTATAATTAGCGTATCAATGCCGTCAATTATCGTCCCATACCGCTCTTTTATGCTTTGCTCGTAGCGGGACTTTTCCATATCGATGAAATAAATCGCAAAGCACACAAAACAAATCACACTAAAAATAAATAGAAGCGTTACTTTGGTAATAATCGAATTTTTTAATCGCAAATCTTTCCTTTAAACTCGCAGAATCTAACAAAGATTCTGCGTTTATAGCGCATTTCTCAGAATCTAGATTCTGCGTTATAAACTAAATTTATATCCCATTCCTCTAACCGAAATAATATATTTTTGCTCTTTTTTATCGCCTAATTTACTTCGCAATCTCCCCACAATCACATCAATGCTTTTAGAATCCTCCGCTTTTTTAAGCGATTTGCAGGAATTCACAATATCCTCGCGCGAAAAAATCACATTTGGTTTATTTAAAAACATCGCCATCATCTCAAACTCCGCGCGCGTGAGTTTCAACCGCTCCCCTTTGAAATATATCGCCTTTTCATCTTTATTTAGCGCGAAATCATTGCTTGTGGCGTCATTTGTAGGGATTATGCTATATCGCCTTAGCACACTATAAATCCGCGCCAAAAGTTCCTTTGGATTATATGGTTTTGGCAAATAATCATCCGCGCCGTATTCAAGTGCCGTAATTTTATCATCAATATCGCTTCGCGCAGAGGAAATGATGATGGGGATATTTTTGGTGCTTGCCACTTGCTTACAAACATCCAAACCATCCATATTTGGCAAAGTCAAATCTAATAACATCAAATCATACTTTCCATTGCTAAGTGCCTTAATACCCAAAATCGGGTCGGTGTAGTTCTCCACGCTAATATTATGCTTTGTCAAAAATTCGCTTAAAATCTCCGCTAACTCGCAGTTATCCTCAATCATCAAAATTTTTATCATCGCAAACCTCCATTTCTTTTAATCGCTCTTCAATCACATAAAGTTGATATTCCAAATACGCAATCACCATTTCAACCTTCATTTTCGCCGACTCATCATCGCCCACATTTCGCAGTCCCTCAAAAAGCACAAGCGACTTTTCTCGCAACTGCAATAATAGCGCAGATTCTGCGTTTTGGGGTGATTGTGCTTCCTCTTTTATGTCGATGAAAATGTTAGATTCTGCGAATTTGTTGCTTTTTGTAGAATCTTTTGTGAAATCTTTGTTTGCAGAATCTCTTGCAAAATCTGCATTTTTCGCAGAATCTTTTGAAAACGCAGAATCTTTTGTGGAATCTTTGTTCGCAAAATCTCCCACAATCGCAGAATCTTTATTAGATTCTGCGAATTTTGCGCTAGATTCTGCGATTTTCTCATTAGATTCTGCGTTTGCCAAATCTCTGCCAAACTCGCTAATTGTCGCTAAAATCGCCTCTTTAGTTTCCAAGCAGCCACCTCTCTAATTCGTAAAGTTCATCTTTTGTGTTTGATTTTTTGAAATAAGTTAGCATATTTTCGTTGATATTTTTAGCGGAGATTCTGCGCTGTGAGATTCTGCGGAGGGCAGATTCTGCGGATTTATCGCTTGGATTTTTTTGCAAAATATTGCGATAGATTATCCTTGCCTTTTCCTTATCTCCGCGCATTTCATAGACACTTGCCATTAAATGTTTATCCATTTTCTCTAACCTTTTTTGCGACTAAATCGCCCATCGCAGAGCAAGAGATGAAATCATTTGGATTTAAATCTTTGGTGCGAAGTCCCGAATCTAGGGCAAGATTCACGGCTTTTAGGATTTTTTGTGCCGAATCTAATTCGCCTAAAAATTCTAACATCATCGCAGTGGAAATAATTGTCGCTAACGGATTTGCGATATTTTGCCCTGCAATATCTGGCGCACTGCCGTGAATAGGCTCAAAAAGCCCTATCTTTTTAACCGCGCCATTTTCGCCAAATTCGTTTAATGGAAATTCGCCGATACTCGCACTTGGCAAAAGCCCGATAGAGCCACCAATCACACTTGCTTCATCGCTCAAAATATCGCCAAAGAGATTTTCGCTCAAAATCACATCAAAGACACTCGGGCGCAAAATGATTTGCATACTCGCATTATCCACATATAAAAATTCTAACTCAATATCGCTATAATCCCTCGCCACTTCGCTCACAACCTCGCGCCAAAGGACACTTGTCTCTAACACATTTGCTTTATCCACGCAAGTAACTTTCTTTTGCCGATTGCGTTTTTTTGCCAAATCAAAGGCGAATCTTGCGATTCGCTCAATTTCGATTCGATTGTAGCGCATTGTGTTAAATGCTTCGTTTTCGCTTTTAGCGCGTGGTTCGCCAAAATAAATCCCGCTAATTAGCTCTCTAACGATTACAAAATCGCTATTTTGGATTCGCTCTTTTTTAAGCGGTGAGGCGTCTATCAGCGCGTTATAAATCTTTATCGGGCGCACATTTGCATAAACGCCTAAATTTTTTCGAAGGCGCAAAAGCCCAGATTCAGGGCGCAAGTGCTTTTCTAGTTTGTCCCATTTTGCCCCGCCGATTGCGCCAAACAAAATCGCATCGCTTTTTTTGCAACCATCTAGCGTAGATTGTGGCAGTGGGTCGCCGTGTGCGTCATATCCTGCGCCACCGATAAAATATTCGCTGTAATTTAATGCGAAATTTTTAGGCAATGAATCTAGCACTTTTAACGCCTCATCAACTACCTCAACGCCGATTCCATCGCCTTTTAAAAGCGCGATATTGTAAGTTTTCATTTGCTGTCCTTTTTTGTGTCCAAAATTTTGCGCGAATTTAATGCACCATTTTGCTTTGTGCGTATTGCATAAGCCCACCCGCGCTTAAAAGCTCCAACATAAATGGCGGAATGGCGTTAAATGCGTAAGATTCGCCCCTAGTTTTATTGAAAATTTCGCTATTTTTTAGGCGAATCTCCAAAATATCGCCCTCTTTTATGTTTGCAACCTCGCTGCATTCTAATGCCAAAAGTCCCGTGTTAAAGGCGTTTCGATAAAAGATTCGCGCAAAATATGGCGCGAGGACGACATTTACACCCGCTGCCTTAATCGCAATAGGCGCGTGCTCCCTGCTACTGCCACAGCCAAAATTTTCATCAGCCACGATAATATCGCCTTTTGCAACGATTCGCGCAAAATCCGCCCTTGCGTCCTCCATCAAATGCTTTGCAAGCTCGCGCTCATCGGTGGTATTTAGATAACGCGCTGCGATGATTAAATCCGTGTCGATATTTTTGCCAAAACGCCACACTTTGCCTGTTATGGTAGATTCTGCGTTCATTTTTTGCCTTTAAAAAAATTTGGTTATAATTCTAGCATTTTTTAATAATTTTTAAAAGGTGCAAAATGGAAAATAAGTTAGAAAATTTAGCGGACACGATGTTTGAGCTAATGGAGGATATTTCAAAGTTAGAAGAGACGATAGAGAAGGGTAAAAAGGACTTTGAAAGCGTGAAAGAAATGGTGGATTCGCTAAAACAAGCGCAAGATTCTGCGAATTCTGCGGGAGATTCTGCGCCAAATATGTCATTAGATGAGATTTTGGAGCGAGTAAATAAAATCGAAAAAAGCATCACAACAATCGCAAAGAGCGAGAATATCGCGCATCTATCGCAAAATATTGATAAGCGAGTTTTGCTAAAAAGCGAGATTTCAAAGTATCAAACGATGATACTTGTGATTTTGCTGATTATGACGCTTGGTAGCGTGGCGTTTTTTATGATGGAGCTTGCGAGCTCGCTAAATGCGACTATTGCGTTTTTGGCGATGGTGGCGTTTTTCGTCATTGCGCTAATTATCATAAATGCGAATTTGAAAACCTCCATCGCAGAGGAAAAAATCACGCCAAAAAAGGCAGATTCTGCGAAATAAATCTTTTGTGGCGCAAAAGGGGAGATTCTGCGAATTTCGCGGGAGATTCTGCGAAATTTGCGTAAGATTCTGCGAAATAATCTTTTTGTGGCGCATTTTTACATTTTATGCACCCAAAATTGCTTCCCTTAAAATTGCTTTTTTTTCAAAATTATTTTCCCAAAATTTCTTGTAGGGTAGGGCGATTCTCATAAATCCACGCATTTTGTGGCAAAATTTTATCTACAATGCAGTTATTTTGCTTTTTAAAAATTAGTTTTTTTGTCCGCCCACTATTATCAAAAAGCAAAATTTCATCGCAAAATCTAACGACTTTTAGCAAATTTTGCAAGGATTCATCAAATCGCTTATCAATTATCGCAAAATCTATCCCGTGTCCGCCTTTGGCAATGCGCATTTGGACGCGCTCTTTGGCGATATTTGCGCTATTCACGCCAATATAATAAAGAGAAATATCGTAATTTGCAACTTTTAATTCGCTAAATAGATTCACTATGCTTTTCCCGCAAAGTGTGGTTTCTTGATTAAAATCACTGCGATTTGCAATGCAATTTTGTCGGAGTTTAAGGGCTATTTTAGCGGCTTTGAATTGCTCGTGCGGATTTTTCCAGCTACCAAAGCTACTTACAAATTCATCGGTATTTATGCGAATCCCAAAGCTTCTCCCCCGCAAAAGTTCATCATAATATATTGTGCTTTTCCCTGCGCCGTTTATTCCAGCAAAGATAAAGGCTCGTGGCATTATGCTATCCCCCGTATTCCCAAATGACGCCGTCTTTTGTATCTAGCAAATGAATATTTTTTGCCTTTAAGTCATCGCGGATTTTGTCGGCAAGTGCGTAATCTTTCGCCTTTTTTGCGTCATTTCGTAGCTCAATCTGCGCCTTTATATATTTTTGCATTTCACTATCCGCTCCCAAATGAAAATAATCGATAGGATTTTTCGCTCCCACACCTAAAATCTCCACAATATAGGCGATATTGCCACGCGCCTTTTGCGCCAAATCTAAATTTTTGTCCTTTGGATTTTTGTCAAAGTTTTCATTATACGCCGAAATCATCGAATCCACCGCGCTTAAAGCAATGCTGATATTCATATCATCATTTAGCGCGTCCAAAAATTCGCTTCTAAACGCAGAATCCGCAGAATCTACCCACCCCCTTAATCCCCCGCGCGCATTTGGGAGGGGGAGATTAGATTCGCCCAAAATCCCGCACACTCT
Source organism: Helicobacter sp. 23-1044 (assembly GCF_053654695.1). Taxonomy (NCBI): domain Bacteria; kingdom Pseudomonadati; phylum Campylobacterota; class Epsilonproteobacteria; order Campylobacterales; family Helicobacteraceae; genus Helicobacter; species Helicobacter sp. 23-1044. The sequence goes on along the minus strand of NZ_JBSIUQ010000003.1, from coordinate 33,370 downwards.
TTGCTTGAATCGATACAGCTTATCCAAGCGTTTTTTGCTATTTTTCAAATCATCATCGCTAAAATGCAGTGGCGCACGATAATGCGTATTTAGCAGATAGTAGCGCAAAATCTCTCCATCGTAGTGTTTCAACGCATCGCAGATAAAAAAGCTGTTTCCTAGTGATTTGCTCATTTTTTCACCATTGATATTGACAAAGCCATTGTGAATCCAATATTTTGCAAGTTCCACGCCATTTGCCAAGCGCGACTGACAGGCTTCATTTTCGTGGTGTGGGAAAAGCAAATCGCTTCCACCCGCGTGAATGTCGATAGAGTAGGGCGAATCGTGATATGCCAAATGTGTCTCAATCATCGCACTGCATTCGATATGCCAACCCGGGCGTCCGCGAGAGTATGGCGATTCATAAGCTATGCCTTCATCAAATGCCTTCCACAGCGCAAAATCCCGTGCGTCCTCTTTTTGCTCATTTTCGCCGATTCGCGAAATCTGCGCTTCCAAATCCGCTCTGCCACTTAAAGAGCCATACTTTGAATCCGCGCTCACACGCATATAAATATCGCCGTTACGCGTTTTGTATGCGAGATTTTTAGCTAGTAGCGAATCTATCATTTTAAAAATGCTTTGCAAATTTTCGCTAACCTTTGGCTCTAAATTCGCCCTCCGAACGCCCAAAGCCTCCATATCGCGCAAATAATTTGCAATGTAGGTTTTTGTGATTTCCTCCGCACTTTTGCCTACTTCGGCGCATTTTCGCACGATTTTGTCATCAATGTCGGTAAAATTTCGCACAAAAATGACTTTGTATCCGTTTGCCTCCAAGATTCGCGATAATAAATCAAAGGCGATGGCACTTCGTGCGTGTCCTAAATGCGCATTGTCATAGACCGTGGGACCGCAAAGATAGATTCGCGCCTCGCCCTTGCGAATCGGCTCAAAATGCACTTTTGCCTTTTTTACGCTATCAAACAACTGCATAAAATTCTCCTAAAATCGTTTTTACCAAAAATAAAATTCCGCATTCTACACAAAGTAAGATTATAAGATAGACAAAAAATTTGGGTTTTGCGATGATTTTGCGAAACTTTGCAAATCCAAAGGCACGAATCGTAAGCGCAAAGAGAATGAATCCCGCTACTGATGAGCTTAACGCTAATCCAAATGCGCCAAAAAATTGCATTAGCACAATAGAGCAGAGCACGCCACAAAATAGCGAGATTGCCGAGATTTTGGCAGCTTGCGCCTGTCTTTTTAGTGAATAAAGCCACAGCGCAAAGATTCGCGCCAAACCATAAGGCAAAAGCCCGATGAGATAAGCCATAAAGACATTTGCTACTGCCAAAGTATCGGTGCGTGTGAATTTTCCGCGCTCAAAGAGTAGCCAAATTATTTCATCTTTTAGCATAATCCCGCCCACCACGCACACGCTCAAAGCAAAAATGAGTAGCCAAAAGCCTTTGGTAAGTAATTGTAGCGATTGCGATTCGTTGCCGTTGCGCAAGGCTTTTGCCACCATTGGAAAAAGTGCCGTGCTTGTGGCGATGGCAAAAAGTGCGAGTGGGAGCTGAAAAATGCGATTTGCATAGTAAAGATAGCTCACGCTCCCGCTTACCAAAAAAGACGCCAAAAGTGTGTCGATAAAAGACGCGATTTGCGCAGTGGAGCTGCCGAGTAGGGCAGGGAAGAATTGAGCAAAAAAGGATTTTATATTAGTGCGATTGTCTTGTGGCGATAAATCGGGGAGACTGAATAAAGAAACTTCGGCTTCGCCTTGTTTTGTTGTTCGCTTCGTCAATGAACCATTAGTTCTATCGCCTCGCTCACAACTGCGCAACCCCGATTTCTCATCCACAATACTTCCGCGCGGGGCGTTTTTAAGGCTAGATTCTGCGTTTTTCGTGTGAAGCGCAGAATCTGCATTGCTCTTCGTCATTGCGAGATTTTGCATAGCAAAATCGTGGCAATCTATTGTTTTGTCATTCTGAGCGAGTGAAACGAGCGAAGAATCTCTATTTAGATTCTGCGCTTTTATGTGAGATTCTGCGTTTTGTGTTTCATTCGCAGAATCTACGAGATTTTCGCCGTTTTTTGGATTTAATTCGCTAGTTTTTTCTCGCAAAAGGGCTGCACCCCCCGCCCCGCTCCCCCTACTCGCCAAAAGCTGCCGCTTTTCGCTTTTAGGGGGAGAGCCTCGCTTATCCGCTTCTAGCAAAAAATCGGCGGTTGCACTACTGCAACCTTCAATCCGATTTTTTGCACCACGAAGCGGGCGAGTTTTTGGTGCTTCGCACGATTGAATTTCACTAGATTCTGCGTTCGCAGAATCTTGGATTGCCACGCTCGCTTCGCTCGCTCGCAATGACGAATCTTTTTCAAATTCTGTGATTTTTGTTTGATTCGCAGAATCTACGCAATGATTACCCAAAGACGAATTGCCACGCAAAATCTCTTTAAATCCCACGACAAAGAGCTTACAAAATCGCAATTTATACAGCGAATAGCAATGCAACAAAATTTGACACACACCGCCCACCAAAACGCCATAGCTCAAAAAATACACGATTGTATAAGCGTCCTTATCCCGCGCCACAAAGAGCGCGACAATCATTGCGATATTTAAAAGCGCAGTGTTGTAGGCACTCACCCAAAAATTATTTTTGTATTGCAAAAGTGAGCTAAAAAAATTCGCACTAAAAATAAGGCATAAATACCAAAAATTTATCGCTACGATGGGCTTTGCAAGGGCGATTGTGTGCTCATCAAATCCATAAGCCAAAATTTTGGTAAAAAACCCGCTAAACGCACACACAATGAGACTAAACACCACAAGAAACGCAAAAAATATACCAAAAATCGCCACGCAAAACTGCCCTTTTTTGCGCGTAGCAATGAAGCTAGGCAAAAAGCTCTGCGTAAAAGCACCTTCGCTAAACACGCGCCGAAAGAGATTTGGAAACTTAAACGCCACAAAAAATATGTCGCTGTAAATCCCAGCCCCTAGCACACTTGCCATACTCAAATCCCGCAAGAAACCAAACACACGCGAACACAAAATTCCGCTACTATTCGTCAAAAACGCTTTTTTAAACAAGGGCAATCCTTAATTTTGGTGGCAGATTCTGCTTCATTCCGTCATTTGCGAGAGAATGAGCGGTGGCGAATTCTCGTGGCAATAAAGTTTGGATTGCCACACTCGCTCCGCTCGTTCGCAATGACGAAATAAAAGCAGATTCTGCGATTTGATTAAAATGCGGATTTTATAATAATTTTATGGAAATTATCGTTGTAGATTCTGCGATTTGGAGAGATTCTGCGAAATTTTGCGTATTAGATTGTGTGATTTGGAGAGATTCTGCGAAGTTATAAAATTCCCACGCTTTTTTGCGTGGGAGAAATTCTTGCGTGGGAGAAAGAATTAGAATTCCACCGTGCCTGTTGAAGCAAGTGGGACTAATTTATTGCCTACGCCACCAGAGCTTTCATAGCTTTTGCGGAGCAAAGAGCAAAAGTCGTTATTTGCAGCATTTGCAGATACGCCGGTGATATGTCCGTTATTCTGCCCTGAATTATTTGGCGCAAAAACCATAATGCCATCAGTCGTATCGATACCCAAAATAGCACCGCAACCGCCCTTCATCGCCTTTCCACCTTGGATGGTGTTGCCTATTGGTTGCACTGTTCTTTCGCCCGGTATATCTCGTCCTATTGCGGTTCTATCTTTTGGTAAGTTACCACCATTTGGTTTCTGCCACCTTGCGCCATCCAATCCTGCCACTTCGATTATCCAATCACCCCAATCTTTGCTTGGAGTTTGCCCTGCGACTGGTTTATTTGGATCTGGTGCTTTGCTCTGCGTAGGGTCGATATTATCTGCGAAAACTTTTGCCACAATCGCCTTTTGCGCGCTTGCCAAGTCGCTTCTAGCTGTTGCTACCTGTGCATCTGTCCTAGTTGCGACAAATCGAGGCACCGCCACCGCCGCCAAAACACCAAGTATTACGATAACGAATACTAGCTCAATCATACTAAAACCACTTCGTTTCATTTTGAACCTCCTGAAAATTAAATTTTGATGAAACGAGTGAATTTTGACAAATAGTTAGTAAATACAAAATAAATTTTGCAAAATAAAAAAAAAAAAAAACGATTTTTGTAACTTTTGGTAATGATTTTTGGGAGATTTTGGGATTTTTGGAGAAAATTTGAGGTTTTTTGGAAATTTTTTTGGAGGTTTTGGGATTTTTGGAAGTTTTTTGAGTTTTTTGAGTTTTTTGGGTGGAAAATGCAGAATCTAATATGTTAAATTTCGTCATTGCGAGATTTTGCGAAGCAAAATCGTGGCAATCCATTAGGGAGAATCTGCGTTTTAGGCGAATCGCTTACTTGCAATGAAACTGCATTGATTCGCTTTTTGGATATTATTTTTTTTTATGGATTGCTTCGTTGTTTTCGCTATCACTCAAACGCCTCGCAATGACAAAAATCACACTAGATTCTGCGATTTTTGCAGAATCTAATATGTGGATGGTTGTTTCGCTTCGCTCACAAATTCTGCGAATTGCCACGAGAATTCGCATTCGCTCATTCTCTCGCAATGACGAAATGCCGCACTAGATTCTCCGATTCGCACAAAAATTTGCAGAATCTACCGCAAAATCACAAAAATTCGCAGAATCTAATGTGTGAATAATAGAGTAGTGTTTTTATATAAAAGTTTGAAAATTGTGGTTTTCAATACTAAAATATAGTGGATTTTGGCAAATACCTAAATTTAACGCAGATTCTGCGATTTTATAAAAATTTGGATATTTGGCGCAAAAATATTAGATTCTGCGATTTTGCCATTTTGCAGAATCTTAATATTAGATTTCTGCGAATTCGTTAAATTTAAGCGTTAGATTCTGCAAATCACACCAAAACGCAGAATCTAATGCAGAATCGCAGAATCTAAAAAGAGATTCTTCGCTCATTTCACTCGCTCAGAATGACAAAAAAATATGGATTGCCACGATTCTGCTTCGCAGAATCCCGCACGAGAAATATTTTTTTTGGATTGCTTCGTTGCACTTGCTTCGCTTCGTGCGCCTCGCAATGACAGATTCGGCGTGGATTGCTTCGTTGTTATCGCAGACGCTCAAACGCCTCGCAATGACGAGTTATTTTAGAGATTTTTCGCTTCGCTCAAAATGACAATGGAGATTTTTTCAATCTCCCGCGAAATTCGCTAAAAGACAATCACGCTATTTAATCCTCTTCGATTCGTATCATAAAGGGCTTTTCACTCACCACTTCAAGCGCACATAGCGAAGTAATTGCCTTTTTCATATCGGATTCGTTGCTTTTGTGCGTGGAGAGCAATAAAATCGCCTCTTTTTTATCAAGCGATTCGCGTTGGATTAGCATTTTTATCGAAATATTGTGCGCTCCCAACGCCGCAGTGATTTTTGCCAAAGTCCCCGCTTTGTCCGCGACTTTTAGGCGCAGATAGTATCTGCTTTCAATGCTATCGATATTTTTTAGCTTCAATCCGCGCTCCAAAGGGGCTTTGAATCCAAGCATAGGCGCACTTTTGCCACGCACGATTTCTATCAAATCGCCCACCACAGCACTCGCAGTCGCATTGCCTCCCGCACCTGCGCCATAATACATAGTCTCCCCTACCCTATCGCCGATGACGCTAATGCCATTCATCACGCCCTGCACTTTGCTAATCATCTCATCGCTGTCAATCATCGCCAAATGGACGCGAATCTCTACTTCCTCCCCTACCCTTTTGGCTATGGCAAGTAGTTTTATCGTGTAGCCAAACTCTTTTGCGAAAAATATATCATCTTGCGAAATGCCAGAAATGCCCTCAATTAGGATATTTTCAGGCTTTGTGTCGATGCCAAATGCGATAGAACTCAAAATCACTAGCTTGTGTGCCGCGTCAAATCCGTCAATATCTAAGCTAGGATTCGCCTCTGCGTAACCCAAACTCTGCGCCTCTTTTAGCGCGGATTCAAAGCTTATGCCTTCATTTGTCATCTTTGTCAAAATGTAATTGCAAGTGCCATTTAAAATGCCTCTAATATTTTGGATATGATTCGCGCTCAAACCATCGCGCAAGGCTTTAATTATAGGGATTCCACCCGCTACACTTGCCTCAAAACAAATCGTAGATTCAGGCGCAATATTCATCAAATCATAACGATAATAAGCAAGCATTGCCTTATTTGCGGTGATAAATGCCTTGCCTTTTTGCAAAGCCTTTTTGGCGACTTGATAGGCTTGCTCTACACCGCCCATAAGTTCGATTACCACGCTTATTTCATCATCATCCAAAATGTCATCGATATTTTGACTCAAAGGGATTTGCGACTTTAACTTGCTAATGTCCTTTGCTACGCCTTTTTTGATGATGATATTTGCCCCAGCACGCGCAGAAATCACATCTTTGTTTGCCAAAAGTAGCTCAACTACCGCGCTTCCAACATTTCCTAATCCTATAATGCCGATATTTATGGTTTTCAAAGTTTTGCCTTTAAGTTTTATTTTTTAGATTCTGCGATTTGTCATTTTGAGCGCAGCGAAAAATCTCAAAAAAAATAGAGATTCTTCGCTTCGTGCTTTGCACTCGCTCAGAATGACAATGTGGCGCAGAATCTAAGTCATTTTTTTAAGATTTTTTGCGGCTTGGCGAATGCGCTTTTCATTTTCAATAAGCGCGATTCGCACAAATCCCTCGCCACTCTCGCCAAAACCTATGCCCGGGCTAAATGCCACCTTTGCTTCTTGCAATGCTTTTTTGCAAAATTCCAAACTTCCCAAATGCGCGAATTTTTGCGGGATTTTCGCCCAAATAAACATAGTCGCCTTTGGCATTGCGATGTCCCACCCAGCAGCGTTAAAGGCGGATACCAAAACTTCGGCGCGTTTTTCGTATTTTTGCTTAATCGCCTCCACGCAATCTTGATTTTCATTTAGCGCGATTGTAGCGGCAATCTGCGTAGGCGTGTAAGCTCCGTAATCTAACCACGATTTTATTTTTTGCAACGCTTCAATCATCTTTTTATTGCCCACCACAAAGCCTACGCGCCACCCAGCCATATTGTAGCTTTTTGAAAGCGTGTAAGTCTCCACTGCGACATCTTTTGCGCCCTTTACCTCCATAATGCTAGGCGTCCTAAAATCCCCAAAGCAAAGCTCCGCATAAGCAATATCGCTAATGATATAAAACCGCTCTTTTTTAGCTAACGCGACTAATTTTTCATAAAAATCCTTATGCACGACAATCGTAGTGGGATTGTGCGGAAAATTTACCACCAAAAATTTGGGCTTTGGATAGGCGTTGCGAAGCAGATTTTGCAAATCGCTAAAAAACGCATCATAATCCAAAACCATTTCAGCGTCCCATTTTATCGGTAGATTTATGACATTTGCGCCATTCAAAATAAAAGCATAGTAGTGAATGGGATATGCGGGTGAGCAGACAATCGCGTTGTCCCCTGTGTTTGTGATTGCTTGAATGAGATGCACATAGCCCTCTTTGCTCCCCATAGTCGCGCAAATCTCGGTATCAGGGTTTAGCTTTGCGCCGTATTTGCGCTTATACCAATCACTCATCGCAAGGCGGAGCTTGTAAATGCCCTTGCTTACAGAGTATCCGTGATTTTTGGGCTTATTCGCTGCTTCGCATAGCTTGTCAATGATATGTTGTGGTGTCGCGCCATCGGGATTACCCATACTAAAATCAATCACATCTTCGCCATTTTGGCGCATTTTTAGTTTTATTTCATTGATTGCGGCAAAGACATATTTTGGCAATCTTTTGATTTTTTCAAATTCGATTTCGCTAAACATTTCGCCCTCCCCTATTTAGATTCTGCGCTATCGCAAACGCACATTTAATCCCGCCTTTAAGTTGCTATTTGGTGCTAAATCGCTAATTTTCACAAACTTCGTATTTTCGATAATGCTAATGTTAAAGTCCCTGCGGCGGCTTAATTGCTGAATGTCTAAAATATTTAGATTTCTATCAAAAAAGACAATCTTTGGGGTAAAGCTTTTGTTCGCAATGCTTTTGACTTCTAATCGCCCCAAGCTCCCCACTTCAAGCCAATACTGCCCGCTAACTTCGATAATATTTAGGTTATTACCCTTTGCCAAAAATGTCGCATTTTGGATTTTTAAATCCGCCAAATTTAGATGATACTCCCACTCATTTTGCGAAATGCGATTCACATTCACCGCGACAAAACCGCTTTTTTGCAACTCATTTAGCAAAATAATAGGGTCGATAATATGCTCGGTATTTAGCGAAATGCGGATTTTAGAGACTTCGCTCTCATAATCCGCCTCGCTAGGGATAAAGTAAGAGTATCCCATATAACTCAAACTTTGATTTATTGTTTTTAGCAATAAAAGCGGACTACTCTGCGCGACAAAAACGGCACTAAACTCGCGCGGCGAAGCAAACTTCAACTTTAACAATCCATTATTTTGTAGCAAAGAAATTACTTGATAAATATCCAAATTGCCACCTTGATAAAAATTGCTCTGTGGGGCAAAAATCTTATTTATGAAACTTTTATTGCGATTGTAGTCCGCCTCGCCGATTAGATTTATGATTTTTTCATCTAATGGACTTAGATTTTGCGCATTTAGCGTGGCAAATAGGATTGCCAAAAATAGCACTCTTACCATTCTTCGCCCTTATTTAATTCTAAAAATTGCTTGTGCGTGAGCTCTGTGACGCCACTTTCGGTTTTATAAAGCAAATATTTTTGGTCGCCGCCTAAAAATTCTCTTTTAAAATTTGGCGCATCAATACTGAAAAAACTATGCCCCGTGCGGATAATCTTATCATCATCTAGGGTAATCGTGCGCTTTTTGTCGATGGAGAATTGTTGCTTTTTGTGCGTTTTTAAGTCGATTATGCCTACCCAAAGTGGCTCATTTGGGATGATTGTGAGTTCGTTGAAAGTAGATTCAGCGGGGATTATGATTGTTGTGGTGGTTGCGGGATTTGCTGAATCTGCCTCAACTTTGTCATTCTGAGCGAGTGTAGCGAGCGAAGAATCTTTGTTGTTTGCATTAGATTCTGCGTTTTGTGATATATCCGCAAAATCCGTGAGATTCGCCGAATCTATCGCAGAATCTGTGTCATTTTCAGTAGAATCATTTGCCAAATCCGCCCCATTTTCGCTCAAAGCCACCGCCAAATCCGCCGAATCCACACTAGATTCCGCGATAAAGTTTTTATACACAAACAGCGCACCAAAAATCACCACAAACGCCACAAGCAACGCGACTAAAATCACATTTGATTTATCTTTTTTCTCAACTTTTATATTTTCTATCTCTTTGATAAGCTCATCTTGCGCCTTTGGCTCGCTGTGGTAGTTGTTTAACGCCTCCATCCACTCGCTCATATCCACTTCAAACTCTCGCTCGATAATCTGCGTAAATCCCCGTGCGTGCGCTTTGTTGAAAGCTTCGTATTTGTAATTTAGAATATTTGTGATTTTCTCTTGCGTGATTCGCGTCTTACTAGCGATTTTCTCAACGCCCACTTTTTGCAACTCATCAATACATTTCATCGCCCTTGCGCCCTTTCTATGAAATAAAGCAGAATTTTAGCAAAAAATATGCCAGATTCTGCGAATTTTATAAAATATGCTAAAATTTTGCCTTATTTTTCACCAAAGGATTAAAATGCCAGCAACGCCAAACGCCACGAGAGAGAGAGAGAGAGAGAGAGTAACCGCCACAATGTAAATTTCGCAGAATCTACTGCATTTCATTTAGATTCTGCGAATCGCACAAACTTCGCAGAATCCGCCACATTTCATTTAGATTCTGCGAAGTCAAACGCACCAAATCGCAGAATCTACCTCCAAAAATACGGACTTTTAGCGATTTTCCTGCTATTTTATTGCGCTATTTTGGTGGCGTTTTCGCGCTACACATTTAACTTGGATGATATTTGGATGTGGTTAAAAATCTATGAAAAATCCCCCATTTTAGACCAGCAGTTTAATCCGCAAATCGGGCGATTTTACATATTTGCATTTCGGGATTTAAATTTTTTAATGCAAATTTCATCATCGCCATATTTATTTTTTAGCGTAAATGCGCTTGGCGTGGCTATTTTTGCCTTTATTTATGTAAAGATTCTGCACTTTACAAATGCAAATTTTATTTTTAATCAACTTTTTGTGATTGCGCTGTGCCTATCTTATGGATTTTGCGTGGTGAATTTTGGCATTTGCTATCCTGAAAAGTTGCTAATTATTTTTCTTTGCATTTTTATGCTTGCAAGTTACTTTGTGATTTATCGCTGCGCTAAATTTGCCTTTTTTGGCGGGATTTTTGCGCTAAATATCGCGCTGTATTTTAAAGAACCCGTTTTTATCGCCGCATTTGCGGTGGGAGCGATATTTTTAGCGCATAGCATAAAAGCAAAAAATCTTTTTTTGGCAAAATATGCGTTGTTGATTTTATGCAGTGGAGGACTTTACGCGCTTTTATATCTTATCTTAATATTCCCAAATATGGGGAGACATTACGGCAGATTTACGGAAAATACGGATATTGCGTTAGAGACGATGAGAGGATTTGCAAACTATGGCATAAACGATAGTTTGATAGTGATTTTTCTCTCCACCATCGCACTTCGCAGAATCTATGGCGTTTTGATTAAAAAAGAAGCGGTAGAAGTGTATTTTGACGCATTTTTGGGCGGGGCAGTGATTTACTTTGTGGTGTTTATGAAACTAGCGATTTTTGAGAGTTATTATCTTTTGCCCTGCTATGTTTTAGGTGGGGCGAGTGCGATTTGTTTCGCCAAAAAATACTTTAAAAATATCTTTGTAAAAATCGCCCTTTTTGCCTCCCTCGCGCTATTTTTCACCTCAAATGTGCCAAGTGGCATTTATACGATGATAAATTTAAAGGCGTTTGGCGTGCAGTTTCACCAAACACTCGCAAAAACCGCAAGTTATCTCAAAGAAAATAACGGAGCAAACATTTATTTCGATGGCATCGGGCGCGGGCGGGAGATGTATGCGGAGTGGTATGCCTCGTATTTTGGCGAATATTTGCAAAAATTATATGGCGCAAAAGACTTTGATTTACGCACAAAAGAGGCGAATTTAAAGGATTTTTCGCTTGATTTAAAAAGTGCTTGGACTTTGAAGAACTCTCTTGCGATTAGCACCCCGCAAAGGGGCGATTTAATCATCCTAAATAACACGACAATTTATGAAAATCGCTTGGAGGAATTAGGGCAAAAATATGACTTGCTTTTCACAAGCGACTTCCCTACTCTGCCCTACTTTGCGCTAAAACCGATGATAAAATATCTAAATAAAACGATTTTTGGCGCGAAGCACGATATTTTAGGACATCAAAATATTTTCAAATATCCGCTTAGAAGTTATATTTTTGTGGTGAGGTAGAGTTTTGTGGATTTTTTTGGGATTTTTTTGGGGGTTTTTGGGGAGATTCTGCGATTTTTATGTGAATCGCAGAATCTAGTGTGTGTTTTTTGGCAGATTCTGCGATTTTTATGCGATTCGCAGAATCTAGTGTGGATTTTTCGCAAAGATTCTGCGATTTTTATGTGAATCGCAGAATCTAGTGCGATTTCGTCATTGCGAGATTTTTGCTAGAAAATCGTGGCAATCTACCCACTTCGTCATTGCGAGTGAGCGAGGCGAACGCGGCGTCTGTGCGAAGCACCGACCCATACTTGCAAATCCAAAAAAACAAAAGAGATTTTTCGCCTACGGCTCAAAATGACAAAATTATAGATTGCCACGATTCTGCTACGCAGAATCTCGCAATGACGGAAAATTTCGCAGAATCTACCCCATTTCTTTTAGATTCTGCGAATCACACAAATTTCGCAGAATCTACGCTAGATTCTGCGAAATCAAACGCACCAAATCGCAGAATCTACTTCGTCAGCTCATACAGCAAAATTCCCGCTGCTACGCTGACATTTAGCGAATCAAAGTTTTGCATTTTTATGCCTAAATTTAAGTCCATTCGCCCTAAAAGTCGCTTTGGTAGCCCTTCGCCCTCGCTTCCTAAAAATAACGCCCATTTTTGCGGGATTGCGAAATTTGACGCAAGATTTTCCCCACTCATATCCGCGCCAAATAGGCTAAAATGCGCCATTTTTAGCTCATTTGCCAAACTCAAATAATCTTTATAAATGATATGCGGAACGCCAAAAAACGCCCCGCTACTACTCCGCGCAACGCCACTTAAATTTAGCGCGTTTGTCGAAATAATGCACTCCACGCCAAACGCAAGAGAGTTACGAAAAATCGCGCCGATATTCCCCACATCGCTAATCCCCACAAGCACGAGAATCTTGCTAAAATCGCTAAATTTTTTTTGCGTAGATTCGCCCTGCTCTACGCGCAAAATAAAGCCTTGATGATTGCCACCCTTTGCCAAACTTTGCATTTTTTTAAAATCAGCGCGGATTATGGGCTTTTGCAAACGCGCAAATCGCGCAAATATCGCCCTATCAATGTCCTTGCCAAAATAGATTTCCTTAATCAAATCGCTGTGATTTTCAAGCACAAAAAGGCAGGGCTGTTTGCCGTAAATGATGAAAGTATTTTTTGTGTGCGATTCGCGTAAGTCTATTTTGTCATTGCGAGATTTTGCGCTTTTTTTGTTTGTCATTGCGAGATTTTGCGAAGCAGAATCGTGGCAATCTATTTTGCTCTCATTTGGATTGCTTCGTTGCACTCGCTTTGCTCGTGCGCCTCGCAATGACGAATCATTTTTTCGCATTTAATATCTCATCATAGCATTCTCTGACGCTGCGCCCATCGATTTTTGCTAGTAATTTTGCTTTGATTTTGGGCGGAATGTCTAAGTTTTCAATATCGATTTTATTTAGCCCCCTGCCTTCTTTTGAATCACTCAAATTCTCCGCACCTTGCACCACAAGCACCCATTCGCCATTTAGATTTTCGCCTTGCAATTTTTCATAAACCGCGCAAAGTGCGCCAAAATAGAATTTTTCGTGCATTTTGGTTAGCTCTTTTGCGATGAAAATCGCCCTATTTGGCGCAGATTCGCATAGCAATTTTAGCGAATCCAAAACGCGCTTTGGCGATTCAAAGATAACGCAATGCAGTGGCGATTGAAGCGCATTTTGCAAAAAAACGCGCTTTTCATTTAGCTTGTGCGGGGCAAATCCCAAAAAGCTAAATCCGCCCTCAAATCCACTCAATGCGTAAGCCAAAACCGCGCTACACGCGCCACTAACCGCGCTATAAGCAATGTCATTTTTTTGCAAAAACGCTACTAATTTCGCGCCCGGGTCGCTAATGCAGGGCATTCCCGCATCGCTTAAAAATGCGACATTTTTAGCAAAAAAATCCGCGCCAAATTGCGCAAGGCGCGTAACTTCATTATGCGAATGAAACGAAGTGTAGTTAAAATCCGCCTTTTTTAGCAATCCACGCGCATTTAAAAGCGCGATGAGTTTTTTTGCGATTCGCGTATCTTCGCACAAAATCTCATCGCAGGATTCAAGCGTTTGGAGCGCACGGAGGCTTATATCAGCGATATTGCCAATCGGCGTGGGGACTAAATAAACCAAATTATTTCATTTTGTATTTTTGCTTGAATTTTTCCACGCGTCCCGCGCTATCGGTGATTTTGTCGCTACCTGTGTAAAATGGATGGCAAAAGCTCGAAATATCGACTTTCATTTCGCTTTTGTTGCTTAAAACTTCGATTGTCCGTCCGCTCGTAACGCAGGTTACTTTGCAGGGAACATATTGTGGGTGAATGCCTTTTTTCATTTGTCTGCCTTTCGATTGTGATAAATTTTCGATAAAAAGTGCGGATTTTACAAAAATTTTGTTTAAAAAAACATTAAACGCACTTAAAAAATTCATCGCTTTTTATCAAAGGCGGAGCGACACATTCCTTGCACCCAGCGGTGTTTGTGGTGATTATCGCTTTGCCAAGTGCGAGTGCTTCTAACATTATGCGTGGCATCCCTTCTTTATAACTAGGTAGCACCACGCAATCACACAGCGCGATAATTTCCCGCACATCGCTAAATACGCCTAAATATTTTATAATTCCTTCATTCTCCCAGCGCAGAATCTGCTCTTTGTTAATGGCGGAGGGATTATTCACATCGCAGTTTCCAAGCAAATAAAATTTTATGTCAATCCCCCCCCCCCCCGATATTTGCTTCTTTTATCATTTTTGCCGCTTCTACAAACTCGCCCACACCTTTATCCCAAAGCATTCTAGCAATTAGTACAAATCGGATTTCGCCCTTTTTTTTGGGTGGCAAAACCTCCCTTTTTGGCGTAAAGTTTGGATTAAAATGCTCCAAATCAATCCCCTCGCTATTTAGCAAAAACGCGCTAGATTCTGCGATAATTTTGCGTTTTATAAATTCACTTTTATCATCATTATTTAAAAACCACACTTGCTTTGTTTGCAATAAGGCGATTTGATACATTTTGCAAACGATTTTTTGCAAAATGCGCTTTTTAAAATTATCACCAATAAATACATATCCAAGTCCCGTGATTACGGCGATATTTGGGATTTTTAGCATATTTGCGATAAAACTCCCATAAATCACGCATTTAATCGTATAGCAAAAAATCATTGCTGGTTGAATTTTACGCACAATGCGATAAATCTGCATTGCAGTTTTTAAATCTTTGAGCGGATTTAGACTTTTTGAATCAATTTTTATATTATGCAAAGTAAAACCGCAATGTGCCAGATTCTGCGATACGCTGTCAAATGGCGCGATAATGTGGATTTTATAACCATCATTTTGCAGGGATTTTAAAATAGGGAGGCGAAAATTCCACATTCCAAAGCAGGTATTTGAGATAAAGGCGAGATTTTTATTAGATTCTGCGATTTTTGTGTGAAGCGCAGAATCTAGCGCAGATTCTGCGATTTGTGCGCTATGTGGCAATAAATTGGAGATAGTTTTTTGATAGATTTTTATAATATTTTTGATGTCAAACTTTTTTACAAACTCTGCGCCATTTTCGCCCATTTGTTGCAATAAGTGCGGATTTTCATATAAATAATTTATGGCATTTTTTAGCGCAGTGCTATTTTTGATTGGCACTAAAATGCCATTTTGCCCGATATAAAAATCATCGCTTTCTTTTAAAGGCGATGCCACGCATTCCTTGCAACCAGCGGTGTTTGTGGTGATTATCGCCTTTTTAAAGGCGAGTGCTTCTAGCATTATGCGAGGCACTCCCTCTTTATAAAAACTAGGCAAAATAACACAATCACACAGCGCGATAATTTCCCGCACATCGCTAAATATGCCTAAATATTTTATAATTCCCTCATTCTCCCAGCGCAGAATCTGCTCTTTGCTAATGGCGGAGGGATTATTTGGCGCACAATCGCCCAAAAGATAAAATTTAGGCAGCATAATGCCACCTTGCTAAATTCGCAGAATCTAAATAATATTTCGCAGAATCTATGCTAGATTCTGCGAATTTAGTGCTATTTAATGCAAATTGGGGGGGGGGCAAATAAATTGCGGTAATTTATATCTTTAAGTTTTGAGATAATTTTTAGCAAAATGGCGATAGAAGCGCATTTTACGCCATTTTCTTTGGCGGATTGCAAGCATTCTAAATTTGCTTTGATGATATTTTTAAGACTTTTATTTGAAGTGCCACCAAGCGACATTTTCACAAAAATTTCATCAATATAAAGACTTTTTAATTTATATTTAAACAAAAAGCGAAGCATCAAATCATAATCCGCGCTAATCTTATAGCGCAAGTCAAATGCCCCATATCGCGCAAACACTTCCCGCCTTGCATAAAAACTAGGATGTGCTGGGTGAAATCCACGCATAAAATTCGCATCGCGAGGCAAAGTGCCGCACATATTTCGCGCTATGTTGCCACATTTATTTACATAGCAAATATCTGCGTAAATGATATCCACCGCATTTGGTTTGCTAAATCCCCAAGCAATGAAATTTGCAATATATGGCGAAGCAAAGCAATCATCCGCATTTAAAAATCCCACAATTTCGCCATTTGCGAGATTTATCCCCTTATTCATCGCATCATAAATGCCTTTATCGCACTCACTAATAAATATTAAGGAAATGCCTTTTTGCTCGTATAATTTATGCGCATTTTGGATAATCGCTAAACTACCATCATCGCTTTTGCCATCGATTATAATGTGCTCGATATTTTTATATTCCTGCAACAGCACAGAATCTATCGTGCGGAGAAGCGTTTTAGCAGAGTTTAGTGTCGCTGTGATGATGGAGATTTTAGGAAGCATAGCACTTCCTAAAAAGAATTAAAGTTTGATAACTCCAAAACTTATAATGTAGGCAAAAATGCGAATAAAGGTGAGATTTCGCTTCCAAAATACAAGCGAAATAAAGCAAACTTGCAAATAAAATGGCAGAATGCAAATTATACTTATACTGCCCCCCCCCTAGTAGCGATTTTGCCCACTTATGGATTTGTGGTGGCAGATTCGCAGAATCTAACGCACGCAAATTGCCAAAATTTCGCATTTCTAAAATCATAAGCGATTTTAGATTTTTACGCATTGTGCGGGCGATTTGCGAGTGCATTTTGGAAGTGCAGTTTTGCATTTGTATTTTTAATGCTTTTCGCACAAGTTGCATTTGAGAAATGCGCTCTATTGCCTTTTTGCTATCCTGCGTGGCGGAAGTGGTATTTAGGCAATAAATATAAAGTCTTTTATTTACGCCAACGCAACTTTTTGCAAAATTTGTAATGGCAAAAAATTTTAGCATATCCTCTGCCATTGTGAGATTCTGCGAAATGGGCGAAAGTGCCTTGTGCGCCTTTTGCAAAAGTGAATTTTTGTAGCATTTATCCCAAATGGTAAAACGCGGAAAATGATAACTTTTTAGGAAAAAATTATAGGCGATTTCGTCATTTTGCAAAGGTTTGCGCGGAAAGTGGGATGGCAAAATGTAGCGGATTTTATGTTTTAGATTATTTAAGAAACCTGCATTTTTATCGCCTAAAAAATGCGTTTTAAAGTGGATAATATCTGGCGCAGAATCTAAATCAAAAGTGGTGGATTCTGCGATTAGATTCTGCGAAATTGCGGTAGATTCTGCGATATTTGTTTCATTTGTAAAATCTACCGCGCCAAATGCCACTTCGCACGCATCTAATGCCAAATAATCATCTGCATCCAAAAATAATAAATAATATCCACTTGCTTCTTTTATGCCTTTCATCCTTGCATTAAAAGTGCCTAAATTGTGAGAATTTTTTATAATTTTTATGCGTTTATCTTTTTTTGCAAAAGATTGCGCGATTTTTATAGAATCATCACTTCCGCAATCATCAATTAGTAGAATCTCAATATTGCTAAAAGTTTGATTTATACAAGATGTTAAACATCGTGTAATGTATTTTTCGACATTATAAATGGGGATGATGATGGAAATGCAGGGATTATTCATATAATCCCCCCCCCCAATTAGAATGTTTCTAAAAAGTTTTATATTTTTTAGAAAAGCATTCGTGCCACAAATCGCCCTATGTAAAATCTTGCAGGTAAATTGAGAGATAAAGTCATCTGCATCAAGTGGCAAAATATAATGCCCCTTTGCGTGCTTTTCGCCTACTATTCTTGTGTGGAATAATCCTAAATTATAAGGATTTTTTATAATTTTTATGCGTTTATCTTTTTTTGCAAAAGATTGCGCGATTTTTATGGAATCATCACTTCCGCAATCATCAATTAGTAGAATCTCAATATTGCTAAAAGTTTGATTTATACAAAATGTTAAACATCGTGCAATGTATTTTTCGACATTATAAATGGGGATGATGATGGAGAACATTTTAACCAAACCGCACCTTTAAAAATAAAATTTACGATTGTATCAAAAAGCATATAAATCTATCAAATTTTTTATGTAATTTTCATTTTGCGCCAAAATCTTTTCTCGCTCCGTAAGCATTTCATCAAAATATCTCTTATAATCCCCCAAAACTTCGCCCATCACTTTTGCAAGGGCAAATTCATCATTTACCTCAAAGGTAAATCCATAGGTTTTATCTATCGTTTCACGCAGTGCGCCAATATCACTTGCCACAGGCACCACACCTGCTAAAATGCTTTCAATAATCGTCAGTCCAAAAGTCTCAAACCACAAAGATGGCAAAATGCTAATTTTTGCCCTTGCTAAAATGCCTTTTAGTTTTTTGGGAGGCAAATGTGGCAAAAATAAAATGCTATGGTTTCGCAGAATCTTATCTGCCAAAGTTTGGCATTGTTGCATTTCATCGCCATTTCCAATAATTAGCAATCTATAATCGCTAAAATCTTTGTGCAATCTCGCAAATGCGCGTATTAAAAGCGGGATATTCTTTTCCTTTGCGATGCGTCCAAAATAGATGATTAAATTTTGCTTTTGCGCTAAATGTGGCGATGGATTATAAAAGCGAAGTTCAAGCGGATTTGGGATAACAATGCTATTTTTATATCCCTCCAAATAGTGCTTTTTTGCCTGAAACTCGCTTACAAAAATGACTTTATCAAACAAATTTTGCTCTTTTAAAAAAATGCCTTGATAAAATGGCACGCGAAGTGCCTTTAAAAATGAGTAGATTTTCCCACGCCTATCGCAGTTTTGAAATGCGATGTGATATTTAGAGCGATTGATACAAAACTCGCAAATGTGATTTTTCGCATAATTATATAGACATAAATTCGCGCAAACGCCATATCCGTGCTGGGTAAAGATGAGTTTGCTTTGCGGAAATGCACGCTTATAACTTCGCAAAGCAAAAAGAATGCTTGGACTTAGGCGAGAGAGATAATTTTGCGTGTGGATGATATTTGGTCGCACCTCAAATAAAAACTTTTTTAGGCGAGTGAAATTTGTGAGATTAAAAATATACTTAAAAACACCGCGGATTTTTGGATATGAGTTCCAATCATCAAGGCGGAGGAAGTGAGATTCTGCGATATTTGGCGGAGGAACTTCATCGCAACTCGCCACAAAAATCTCATATAGATTTCTCTCAAATGTCATCTCAATCGTATTTGCAAAAACCCGCTCCGCCCCACCGCTATGCAAATCACTTGCTAAATGCAGTAATTTTAATTTTGACGCAGAATCTACGCAATGGCGTTGTTTATAACCCCCTCTATTTTCTCCGCAATGCTTTGCCATTCTAACTCTTTTGAACGCAAAAGCGTTTTGTGTGATAGCATTTCGTAGAGATTTTTATCGCTGATGAGATTTTGCAGTGCTTGTGCCAGCTGTGCCTTATTTGGTTTAATAATAATCGCACAGGTATTTTGGAAGGCATTAGCATACTGCCCCCCCCCCTACCAGCGATAATCGCAGAATCTATGCTAGATTCTGCGATTTTATGTAAATTCGCACGATTCGCAGAATCTGCAAATTTTAGTATTGTGGATGAATTTTTGGGGTTGTGCGAGTGGAGCAAGGAAATAGAACTTTGAGGTTCATTGACGAAGCTCCGCGAAGCACTCCCCAAAAAGTCGCCACAAGACGAATTTGCCCCACCCAAAGACGAATTGCCTTCCAATATAAATTGCTCACTAAGTCCGCCCACATCGCTTACAACACACGCCATCCCATTTGCAATCCCAACCGCCGCCACGCCACTTTGCGATGCTTCCAAATATGGCATTATCAAAATATGAGCGGAGTTGAAAATCTCTGCAATCTCACCCATACTTAAAAATCTATCAATAATCTCAATCTTTTCTTGCACTTCGCTAGACAAATGCGCTATGCTGTATTGATAGTTGCTTTTTCCAGCGATGATTAGTTTTTCATAAGATTGCGTTTGGATGGATGGCAAGGTATCAAGCAAAAGTTCGATACCTTTGTACTTACTCACTCGCCCAAAAAATAAAAGCGTGGGTTTTGGATGGTATTGCTTTTGGTCTCGCTTTAATCCCTTAAAGGCAAAAATGCCGTGCGGGATGATAGAAATGGGTTTATTTTGAAGTAATTTTGGCGAAACTTGCGAAGCGACAAAATTGCTTAAAAAAATAATGTGCGTGGCATTTTTAATGCAAAGATTTATTAGAAATTGTTGCATTGGCAGCTCATCGCCCAAATGCACAATACCATCGTGCTCCACCAAAATCACAGGTTTTTTATTTAGGCGAAATGCAACAATAAAAGCGATGTTAAAAAAATGAAAATGTGGCACAAATAATGCGCTATATTTCCGTGCCACAAGGCAAAAATACAAAAATATAAAAGGCAAAATAAAAATGGAAGATAAAATAAAACTTATTTTGCCTTTATAAGTTACGATGAATTTTGCGTCATCTCGCCTTACTTCATCGCTAACAAAGGCACTTTGATAGATTGTAAAAGGCAGTTTAAAATGCTCTAAAATCGCATTTGTATATTGCTCAAAACCACCGCCCTTGCGCGTTAGCGAAATCACTAAAATTTTAGGCGACATAAATGCGCCTTTGGTAAATCGCAGAATCTAGCGCAGATTCTGCGATTTTATTTGAAACATTTGCAATTATGGTATCTTGGGTGAGATTTGTGTATTGTGCCGAAAAATTTGAGTTAGATAAGACTTGCGGTCTATCAAGCGAGATTTTTTCAAACTCCCGCGCAAAAGGTAAAATAGGTCGCGAAAAAGAAAAATTGCCTACATTTAGGGCGCAACTCTCCCTAGCGTAAAGACTGCCATCGCCATTCTCATATAAGTCTGCCACTTGCGATGATATTTGAGCGATTTGGCACAGGCTTTCAAATAAGCTAAAATCATATTTGCCCCCCCCCTCATCAAACATTCCATCGTAGCGGTATTCTAACTCAACGACACTTTTTAAAATCGCAATGGTGCGCTTTTGAGCGACTTTAAAAGACGGATTTTGCGTTAAAATGGGGACATTTTGCAAATCCTCTAATTCCTCTATCACGCGCGAAATATCGCCAATGCGCTTATCTCGCGTCTGCATATCTATCTTGCGCGTGATTGAGGCATCATTATCGCAATAAAAATATAGTTTATTTGGAATGCCTATGCTTTTTTTGGCAAGCGCGCAAATCCAAAAGCTTTTTAGCGCATCCTCTGCCATCGTAAGACGCTTATCTTCGCCCATATGTGCCACGATGACCTCCCCCACATACTTAATGTGCGAAGCTTTATAAAGCTTCGCACATATGTGCCACGGAGGTGTGGCACAATGGGCGAAAACAGCTTCCAAAATCTCCCCATTATGGAGAGTCTTCGTAATAATCGGCGGTGAAATGCGTCTAAAAGTGCGTGGATAAAAGTCCATTCCAAAAAATATAATATCTGGCGCAGAATCTAAATCAAAAGTGGTAGATTCTGCGATATTTGTTTCATTCGCAGAATCTGCGATTATATTGTCATTCTGAGCGGAGTGCAAAGTACGAAGCGAAGAATCTCTTTTTAGATTCTGCGATTCTTCGATATTTTCGCCGTTTTTTAAATTAGTTTCGTTTGTTTTTTCTCGCAAAAGGGCTGCACCCCGCTCCCGCTCCCCCCGACTATTTGATTGTGTCCCCAAAAGCTGCCGCTTTTCGCTTTTAGGGGGAGAGCCTCGCTTATCCGCTTCTAGCAAAAAATCGGCGGTTACACTACTGCAACCTTCAATCCGATTTTTTGCACCACGAAGCGGGCGAGTTTTGGGTGCTTCGCACGGATTATTATCAAAAGACTCTTTGACCGCGCCAAATGCCACTTCGCACGCATCTAATGCCAAATAATCATCTGCATCCAAAAATAATAAATAATATCCACTTGCTTCTTTTATGCCTTTCATCCTTGCATTAAAAGTGCCTAAATTGTGAGAATTTTTTATAATTTTTATGCGTTTATCTTTTTTTGCAAAAGATTGCGCGATTTTTATAGAATCATCACTTCCGCAATCATCAATTAGTAGAATCTCAATATTGCTAAAAGTTTGATTTATACAAGATGTTAAACATCGTGTAATGTATTTTTCGACATTATAAATGGGGATGATGATGGAAATGCAGGGATTATTCATATAATCCCCCCCCCAATTAGAATGTTTCTAAAAAGTTTTATATTTTTTAGAAAAGCATTCGTGCCACAAATCGCCCTATGTAAAATCTTGCAGGTAAATTGAGAGATAAAGTCATCTGCATCAAGTGGCAAAATATAATGCCCCTTTGCGTGCTTTTCGCCTACTATTCTTGTGTGGAATAATCCTAAATTATAAGGATTTTTTATAATTTTTATGCGTTTATCTTTTTTTGCAAAAGATTGCGAGATTTTTATGGAATCATCACTTCCGCAATCATCAATTAGTAGAATCTCAATATTGCTAAAAGTTTGATTTATACAAAATGTTAAACATCGTGCAATGTATTTTTCGACATTATAAATGGGGATGATGATGGAGATTAGCATACGTAAAATCTACTTCGCCTTCTCCAAATACTCGCCGCTCTCGGTATTTACGCGAATCACTTCGCCTTCTAATATATGAAAAGGTATCTGCACCACCGCGCCTGTCTCCAAAGTCGCTGGTTTTTTACCCGCACTTGAAGTATCGCCCTTAAAATTTGGCGCGGTTTCTGTGATGAGTAGCTCTACAACCTGCGGGACATCGACAGAAATCGCCTTGCCATTGTGAAAAAGCACCGATACGGCAATGCCCTCTTTCATCCACTTTGCCACATCGCCCACCTGCGAATCGCTTAAACTAATCTGCTCATAATTTGCCGAATCCATAAACTGAAAGCTATCGCCATCGTGGTAGAGATACTGCATAGCGCGTTCCTCCAAGTGTGGCTCATCGCATTTATCCCCCGCGTGAAAGGTTTTTTCAATCACTTTGCCATCCAAAAATGACTTTATTTTCACGCGCACAAATGCGGGACCTTTGCCCGGCTTTACGTGCTGATATTCTACGATTCGATACGGCACACCGCTAATTTCTATCTTTAAACCTTTTTTTAAATCGCCCATTGAAATTGCCATTTTGCGTCCTTTTTAAATTTTATTTTCACTGCCTAGCACTTTGATTCGCTCGACTATTAGGTTTCTCATCGCCTCTTTGCCCGGTGTGAAAAATTTGCGTAAATCAAATTGCGTGTTGTCCTTTATTGCGACTTTTCGCACTTGCGCAATAAATGCTATGCGCAAATCCGTGTCGGTGTTGATTTTGTTTATCCCGCCTTTGACTGCCTCTTTTAGAAATGAAAACGGCACACCTTTACTGCCCTTTAAATCCCCACCTGTAGCTAAAAACGACTCTTTTATGTAGTCTGGTATCGCACTTGCGCCGTGCAAAACTAGCGGGATATTTGTGAGCTTTTTGACTTCTTGCAAACGCGCAAAGTCTAGCTTTGGTTCGCCTTTAAATTTAAAAGCCCCGTGGCTTGTGCCGATAGCGGGAGCAAGTGAATCTACGCCACTCTCTCTCACAAAAACTTCGGCTTCTTTTGGGTTAATCAGCACAGCGTCCTTTTCGCTAACGCTCACATTATCCTCAATCCCCATTAGTCGCCCTAACTCCGCCTCCACGCTAACGCCCCGCTCGTGCGCCATTTTGACGACTTTTGAAGTCAGCTCCAAATTTTCATCAAATGGGTGATGCGATGCGTCAATCATCACGCTTGTAAATCCCGCTTCTACGGCGCGTTCGCAAGATTCAAAGCTTGTGCCGTGGTCTAGGTGCAGTGCGACAGGGATATGCGGATATTTCGCGCTTAAAATTTTCACCATTCCCACCGCCATTTCAATGCCTAAATATTTGATTGCGCCCTCACTTGCTTCCACGATTATGGGAGATTTAGCGATGTCTGCCGCTTCAAAAATCGCGCTTAACATTTCGTAATTTACAAAGTTAAACGCGCCCACGCCGTAGTATTCTTTGTGTGCCTTTTGCAAAATTTCATTGCCTGAAACTAACATTTTTAAAACCTTTTTTATTTGATAAAACGCAGAATCTGCGCCAAAATTAGCGTAGATTCTGCGATTCGCAGAATCTACTTCATCTCAATTTTTGCTTTTTTCTTTAAATCCTGCGCCCTTTTTGCGATAATGTCGCGGATTTTGTTAAGTTTCAAATCATTTTCAAGCTGTGGTTTAATGTCCTCATATTTTACCACGCCTTTGGGCTGAATGGATTTTAGATAAATGATGTGATAGCCAAAGTCCGTTTTCACGGGCTTTTTGGTGTATGTAGTTGGTTTAAGTGCAAATGCTGCTTTTGAAAACTCCGCTACCATCTGCCCTTCACGCGCAAATGGTGGCAACTCACCGCCCTGCTCTGCACTGCCCTTGTCAGCGGACTTTGCTTTTGCTAACTCGGCGAATTTTGATTCGGCGTTTTTCCCTGCTTTGTTTAGCTCGGCGATTATATCTTTTGCTTCTTTTTCAGTCGCTACCAAAATATGCCTTGCTTTTGCTGTCTCTGGCTGAATTAGCTTGTCTTTGTTTGCGTTGTAGTGCTTTTTGACTTCGCTGTCGCTTACCTGCACTGCTTCGAATTGCTTTTGTGTCCAAAGCCCCAAAATCAATTCATCTTTAAATGCTTCTAACGCATCTTTATACTCTTGCGTATTTTCTAACTGCTTGTCCTTTTTTGCCTCGCGTGTGAGTAATTTGCGCTCGATTGCTTGGTCAATCGCCTTATCTTTTAAGTCGCTTGGGAGATTTGCCAAATCCAAATTCGGCATTGCTTGGCGCAAAAACATCAAATCTTTGTCCGTGATTTCCTCGCCATCGACTTTTGCATACACTTCCGCGCTCAAACTGCTAAAAATAAGCCCCGCTAGGCTTAATGCAACTAAAACTTTTCTCATAAAATTCTCCTTAAAAATTTGGGTTTAAAGTTGCGGATTCTACATTTATCAATGTTTTTTGTCAATAAAACGCAGAATCTATTTATAGCTCTCACTAAAACACTGCATTTCATTATAAAAGCTATTCCAAAGTCCTGCTTTGCGCTCTTGTGCGAGATTCTGCAAATGTAGCATTTTCTCTAAAAACGCAGAATCTACCCCATCCTTATTTACCACCGCAAAGCCATCTGCAACCATTTTTTCATTTAGCAGGGCATTGCTATATGCAATAAGGCAGTAGCCATTTACCACGCGAACGCTATACATTTGCTCTAAATTGAGATTGTTTTGCATATAGCCGATTGTGAGATGGCTCATAATGCGAAATTTTTCGTTATTGCAGGGATTTTTCGCGCTAAAATACGGCACAGATGCGCCTAGCATTGAGCATTCAAAGCTGTATTTGCTTAGGCGAAAAACAAGGCGATTTGGGTTGTAGTAGCTATTTAGCAAGTATTTGCGCTCAGGGATTCCATCAATGGCACAAAGATTTGACACAAGATTCGCTATGATAAATGCCACAAGCAAAGCAAAATTTTTCATAATATCGATTCCACTAGTGATTTGGTATAAGGATTTTTGGGCGATTCTAGCATAAATTTATCGCCACTTTCGGCAATTTCGCCATTTTTTAGCACGATTACAGAGTCGCATAATGCGCGGATTATCCCCAAATCGTGCGTAATTAGAATGTAGCTCAAACCAAATTCATCTTTTAAGCGAAGCAAAAGCTCTAACACTTGCTTTTGTGTGATTTTATCAAGTGCGCTTGTGGGCTCATCTAGGATTAAAATTTGCGGATTTAGGATTAGGGCGCGTGCGATTGCGATTCGCTGTCTTTGTCCGCCACTTAATTCGCTTGGGAATCGCGTGAGATTGCTCGAATCAAGCCCCACAAATCGCAACATTTCGGCGACTTTTTTATCTTTTGTGCTGTCGTTTTTGTAGTGAATATCAAGCCCTTCTTTGATAATCTCACGCACACGAAACCGCGCATTTAGCGATGAATTTGGGTCTTGAAAAACGATTTGGATATGTTTGCGAAATGCGCGAAAATTGCGAATCTCTTTGTAATTTTGTGTGCCAAAAATAATGTCGCCGTCATATTTTATAAGGTTCAAAAGCGCAAGTGCAAGGGTGCTTTTGCCACTGCCTGATTCGCCGATAATGCCTAAAATTTCGCCTTTTTTAAGGCTAAAATTTATGTTATGCAGAGTTTTTTTAGTCGTATTTTTGCCAAAAAGGTGCTTTTTTGCCGTGTGAAAAACGCTTAAATTTTGCACTTTTAGCAAAATCTCATCGGTTAGATTTGGATTTTTGTAGCTAAAATGAGTGGCGTTTAGTAAGTCGCGTAAATATGGATTTTGTAGGCAATTTGTTCTGGGGTATTCATTTTCGTTGTTTTGATACGAAACTTCGCGCGAATGGTCGCCAAGTCCTATTTTCGCTCGTTCCGCATCAAAACAACGCAAAGCAACACCGCCATTACTTCGATTGTTTGCTTGCGAATCGTGCGCTGTGTGAGATTCTGCGATTTTTTTATTAGATTCTGCATTTTTGTTGCTTTTCGCAGAATCTGCGCCATTTTTCGTCATTGCGAGATTCTGCGAAGCAGAATCGTGGCAATCTATCGTGCTATCTGAATCGTGGATTGCCGCGTTCGCTTCGCTCACTCGCAATGACGGATTATTTACGCTAGATTTGCCTTGCAATGATGATTTGTCTAAATTTGCTACTTTTCCCACCATTTCGCCGTTCTTTAATAGTAAAATCTTATCTGCGTAGTGGCGCACCACCGCAATATTATGCGTAATCAAAATCACAGCAATGTCTAGTTTTGCACTCAAATCCCGCAACGAATCCAAAATCTGCTTTTGTAAAACCGAATCAAGCGCAGTTGTCGGCTCATCGGCAATGATGATTTTTGGATTATTTGCCAAAGCGATTGCCATTAACACACGCTGCCTTTGTCCTCCGCTCAACTCATAAGGATACACTTCGCCAAATTTCAAATCCAAATCAACCATTTTCATTAGCTCTGCGAATCGCAAATCGAGCGCATTTTTTGGCATTTTTGGATTATGCAACTCCAAAATTTCGCACACTTGCTTTTTAATCCTATGCAGTGGATTTAACGCGACTAACGGCTCTTGCGGGATATATGTGATTTCTTTGCCTAAAAATTCGCGCATAGATTCGACACGCGCCCCATTAAAAATAATTTCGCCCTTTGATTCGCGCACACCATCTAAAAGCCCCAAGATTCGCAGGGACAAAAGCGTTTTGCCGCTGCCAGATTCGCCAATAATGCCTAAAATCTCGCCTTTTTGCAACTCAAAGCTGATATTTTTTAGCGCGAAATTGCAAAATTTAAAGCTAATATTTTGGAGTTTAAATAGCATTTTCACTCCCATTGGCGCGTGAATGCTTTGGATTTAGGCTATCTCTCACGCCTTCACCGATAAACACCAAAAGCGACAGCAAAATACTCACGCTTAAAAAGCCGATAATGCCAATATGCGGGGCGTTTAGATTGTCCTTGCCTTGATTTAGGATTTCGCCCAAACTCGCATATTCTGCGGGAAGCCCAAAGCCCAAAAAATCAAGCGTTGTAAGCGTGGCAATGCTCCCAGCCAAAATAAAAGGAAAATAAGTCGTAGTCGAAATTAGCGCATTTGGCAAAATATGGCGAAATGCAATGCTAAAATCACTCGCACCCAGCGCACGGGAAGCTTTGACAAAGTCAAAATTTCGCACCCGCAAAAACTCCGCTCGGACAAGCCCCACCAAACTAATCCACGAAAAAAGTAGCACGATGAAAAGCACTCGCCAAAATGTCGGCACGATGAAGCTAGAAATGATGATTAGAGCGAACAAAATCGGCACACTTGCCCAAATCTCTACAAGCCTTTGTGTGATAATATCCACTCTCCCGCCGTAAAATCCCTGCAACGCGCCTACAAAAATGCCGATTGCCGAACTCATCGAACTTAAAATTAGCCCAAAGATAAGGGAGATTCGCACTCCATAAAGCAAACGCGCAAATAAATCTCTGCCTTTGTCGTCCGTGCCAAGTAGATTTTTGGCATTTGGCGAACCACTATTTATCGAGTTTGGCGGTGGCGCGGACAAATCATAGATTATCGTATCATATCTATAAGGAATGGGTGGATTTATAATAATCGCATCGCCCAAAAGCTCCCTAAAATGCGGGTCTTTATAATCAATGCCAAATTCAAAAATGGCATTTGATTCGCCTAGATTCGCAGAATCTATATTAGATTCTGCGATTTTCGCGCTAGATTCTGCGATAAAATCACTCTCCACATAATCCACAAATATAGGAAAATAAAAGCGCGAATCTTTATAAATCAAAATCGCCCTATCATTCGCAATAAAGGGCGCAAAAAGGCTCACAATAAAAATGGCGCAAAACAAAATCGCACTAAAAAATGCTAGTTTTTTGCGCCGAAAATGATACCAAAATTCGCCCATTTATCGCCCCTCAAAGTCGATTCGCCTATCAATTAGCGCGTAAGTCAAATCGCTAATAATCCCCACCACAAGCCCTAAAAGCGTGAAAATATACAAGGACGCAAAAATCACAGGATAGTCCTTATTGACAATGGATTCATAGCCCAAAAGTCCAAGCCCGTCCAAACTAAATATGATTTCAATCATCAGCGAACCGCTAAAAAACATCGCCATAAACGCACTAGGAAAACTTGCGATGACTAGCAACATCGCATTGCGAAAAATGTGGCGATAAATCACTTGCGATTCACTTATTCCCTTTGTCCGCGCCACTAGGACATATTGTTTGCTTAATTCATCTAAAAATGAGTTTTTGACAAGTAGCCCAAGCGTGGCAAATCCGCCGATTGTGATACAAAACACAGGCAGAGTTATATGCCAAAGATAATCTTTGACTTTGCCAAAGGGCGTGAGATTCGCAAAATCATCGCTTATTATGCCTTTTAGCGGGAAAATATCCAAATAATTGCCACCACAAAGCAAAATGATTAGCAAAATCGCCAAAATAAACGCAGGGAGCGAGTATGCAAAGATTATGATAATGCTTGAAATCACATCAAATTTTGAGCCATTTCGCACCGCCTTTTTAATACCAAGCGGGATAGATATGAGATAAATTAGCAAAGTGCTAAAAAGCCCAAGCGAGATTGATACGGGCAACTTTTCTTTGATAATCTCCACCACAGGGCTTTTGCGATAAAAACTCTCCCCAAAATCAAAACGCGCATAATCGCCTATCATCTTAAAAAAGCGCGTGGCTATGGGCTTATCAAAGCCATAGAGCCTTTGCAACTCCGCCAAACTCTCATCGCTTACACCCGCCCTGCCTTTGTAAAAGCTATCATTTAGATTTGTCGCGTTTAGCTCATTTGTCGCTAACGCGCTATGTTTGGAGATAAGTAGCTCAATGGGACCGCCAGGGGATAGCTGAATGATGGCAAAATTTATACACATTATGCCAAAGAGCGTGGGGATTAGCAAAAAGATTCGCTTCAAAATATAGGTGCGCAAAAAGATTTACTCCAAATTTAAGTCTATTAAAAATTAGTGCGCGATTGTAGCAAAATTTTGCTTTGGGATTTGGCGAATCGCAAAATCTAATGTGCCAAATTGTCATTGCGAGGCGAATCTACGATTTGCCAAAACAATTCGCAGAATTTGCCCTTTTCGTCATTGCGAGAAAATCCGCAGGATTTTCGTGGCAATCCAAATCCCGCGAATCTGCCCTCCCGTCATTGCGAGAAAATCCGCAGGATTTTCGTGGCAATCCAAATCACACGAATCTGCCCTCCCGTCATTGCGAGTCCTTGCGATAGCAAGGCGAAGCAATCCAAAACACGCGAATCTAAAAGATTTAAAAACCAAATGTTGCAAAATTGAATCAATAAATTAGATTTTAGAATCTGCCCACAGATTCGCCTTAAAGTCCGCGATTCGCATAAGATTCACGAATCCACTAAATAGATTGCTTCGTTGTGTTCGCTACGCTCAAACTGCCTCGCAATGACAGAGTGGAGCTCCATCAAATCCCTATTCTCTCGCCCCATTGTTTATCAAAAATTGCTTTATTTCGCTAGTTTTTGCCCAATTTAAAGCAGTGAAGCCATTTTTGTCTTTCGCATTCATATTTGCACCTTTTTTTACTAAATATTTTACAACTTCAAAATGTCCTCTTGATGAAGCCTCTATTAAAGCAGTGTTGCCACTATCATCTTTTACATTTACATCTGCGCCATTTGCGACTAAATATTTTACAATCTCCAAATGTCCATAGAGCGAAGCAACAATTAAAGCAGTCCAGCCATTTTTGTCTTTCGCATTCACATTTGCACCTTTTTCTGTCAAAAATTTCACAATCTCAAAATGTCCATAGAATGAAGCCTCTATTAAAGCAGTGCTGTCATCTTTGTCTTTCGCATTCACATTCGCACCTTTGGATACCAAAAATTTTACAATCTCAAAATGTCCATACATTGAAGCCTTCATTAAAACAGTGCCACCAAATTCATCTTTCATATTCACATCAGCACCTTTGGATATTAGCGACTTAACTTCATTTAAGTCGCCAACCACTGCCGCACTGATTAAGTCTCTATCATAGTTCGCCCACGCTATTTGAATCTGTGCTATGGCTAGCATAAAAATCAAAAGTAGATTTTTTGTCATCTAAATCCCCTTTTTTAAATAAAATTTTGCGAATTTTATATCACATTGCTTAAATGAGATTTAAAAATAAAATTGTGTAGATTTGGTGTGAAATTTTTGTAATTGCAAGGCGAATCGGCGAATCGATGAATCGCTTTTGATTTTGGATTGCTTTGCGCGAATCGGCGATTCGTCTCGCAAAGATGGATTTTTTGATTTTACCCACCCCCTTAATCCCCCTCCGCAAGGGAGGGGGAGAATTTTTTTAAGATTCTGCGAATCGCCAAAAATTGCCAAAAAACACACTAGATTCTACGATTTTCGCGCGATTCGCTGAATCTACTCCACAAAATTCGCCAAATCTAAATATATTTTTGCTACAATCCAAAATTTTTAAGGGGTGATTATGAGTAAGATTACAGCAGTTATTGACATAGGCTCAAACTCCGCACGAATGGCGATTTTTAAGCGGACAAGTCGCTTTGGTTTTCATCTAATCTATGAAGTAAAAAGCAAGGTGCGAATCAGCGAAAATTGCTATGAAAATGGCGGGATTTTGCAAGAAGTGCCGATGGAGCGCGCCATAAATACCATTTGTGATTTTGTAGGCATTGCCAAAAATTACAAAGCGCGAAAAATCCTTTGCGTAGCGACAAGTGCGACAAGAGACGCGCCAAATAGGGCAGAGTTTTTAAATCGCGTAAAGCGCAAAACAGGTGTGCGAATCAAAGTCATTGATGGGCAAAAAGAGGCATTTTTTGGGGGCGTGGCGTGTGCGAATCTGCTTCACAAAAAAGATGGCATTACAATCGACATAGGCGGTGGTAGCACGGAGTGCGCAATTATAAAAGATGGCAAACTCCAAAATCTAATCTCCCTAAACATTGGCACGATTCGCCTAAAAGAGCTATTTTCAGGCGCGAAAATCGACATAAAAAAAGCAAAAAAATTCATTCAAACCGAATTTGAAAAAATATCATTTGATTTTAAAAATGAGTGCGTTTTTGGCATAGGTGGCACGATTCGCGCTCTCTCAAAAATGATAATGAAAAAAGAAAAATACCCCATAAACACGATTCACGGCTATGAATTTGAAGTCCAAAAATATAGCGATTTTTTCAAAGAAATCTACACAAGCGATATTAAGGGGCTTCGTGCGCTTCAAGTGCCACAAGATAGGGAGGATAATATCCGTGAAGGTGCGCTAATTTTGTCAATGTTGCTTGAAAAATTTGGCGCAAAAAGCGTTATCACAAGTGGCGTGGGAGTGCGTGAGGGAGTATTTTTAAGCGATTTGCTTCGCAATTCGCGCTTTTTGTTTCCAAATGGCTTTAATCCGTCCTATCGTAGCCTAATTGATAGATTTTGCATAAATGAAAGGGCGCAAGGCGCGGTTAAAAAGAATGCGACTTTGCTTTTTAACCTACTTGCGCCAAAGCATAAGATTCCGCCAAAATATCTCTTTCACCTTGAAAATGCCGCTGGGCTAAATAAAATCGGCGATTCGCTTGGATTTTATTCGATGTATAATCACAGCGCGTATTTTATCCTAAACGCCCTAAACTACGGCTATTCGCACATTGATAGGGCGATAATTAGTCTGCTTGTGAAATACAGCGACAAGCGCATTCCAAAGGACGATGAGATTTTATACATTAGCAAACTTATGCCGCCAATCGCTATTTTGCAGTGGCTTAGCTTTGTTTTGAGCGTGGCAGAAGTGGCGTCTCTAAGCCCAAAAGGCGTGGCGTTTGAGTTTAGCGATGATACTTTGCGCGTGAAAAGCGATTTTTATTTGCTAAAAGAGAAAATTTTGGCGTTAAATCTGCCTGATTCAACCCTAAAAATCGCCTTTGAGTGAGGATTTACTATGATGAAAATGTCACATTTTTTACAAAGATTCACGCGTAAAATTTTAGATTGTGCCATTATGATTTTTGCGTATTTCACGGGATTTTGGCTATCTTTGATGAATGATAAAATCTTTTTTTACAATATCAAATTTCTGGCATTTTTGTTTAGGATTTTTGATAGACGGCGGAGGCGCGATTGTGTTACGAATCTAAATTTAGCCTTTGGCGATTCGTTGCCACAGGGCGAAAAAGAGCGAATCATAAATCGCGCATATCAAAATTTCGCCTTTGTGATTTTAAATGCAGCACGGCTTATTTGTATGGACAAAGAAAAGACTCTCTTTAACTCAATCTCTAACAAATGAGATTTGATTTATGATACGCGTGATGAAAAATAAATATATAATTCGCTCCCAAATCTCAGAGAATAAATTTCGTTCAGTTTTATTGTATGTTTCTACGAAAATATCAAAAATCACATATTTTAGAGGTTACGCTCTGTAAAATCTTTAAGCAAATTAGAATCTTAATCGCAAAAAAATGTAAGAAAACGGCAAAATTGAAATCAATGAAAGCTATTGTTTGCCTCGTTTCACTAGCAAATCATACGGATTGCCACGAAAATTCGCTTCGCTCATTTTCTCGCAATGACGGATAATTTTAGAGATTTTTCGCTCATTTTGTTCGCTCAGAATGACAATTTTTTTTGGCAGATTCTACGAATTTCGTGCGAGATTCTGCGATTTTTGTCTTTTAAAACAATCGAAGTAATGGCGATTTTGCGTCAGCAAAATTAACCAAAAAAAGCGTCCTGTGCGGAAGTATCGTGCGATGGATTCGTGGGTTGTGCCGAAAAATTCGAGCGAAGATAGGACTAATTCGTCCATCGAGCGAGGATTTTTCAAACTCCCGCGAATACGCGCACGAGACGACGCATTACCACCCC